>JBBRKH010000074.1:0-8477 GCA_038217965.1 Sphingomonadales bacterium
ATGATCGCCGACGCAACCGGGGTCGACCATTGGGCAGCGGTCGTTGCCGATGCGGTGCGCCATGTGCTGGATGCTCTGCATTGATGCGCTTGCTGGGCTGGGTTCTGAAGCTGCTCCTCGGGCTGCTCGCTTTCAGCATGCTTTGGGCGCTGGCCTATCGCTGGATTGATCCACCGTTAACCTGGCTCACCGCCCGCGATCGTCTTGGTGGCATCGCGGTGAAGCAGGAGTGGGCGCCGCTGGACAGCATTGGCCGACACCTGCCGCGCGCCGTTATCGGTGCGGAAGATGCGCGATTCTGCGTCCACCGCGGCTTCGATTTCGCTGCAATGGAGGAAGCCTATGCGCGCAACAAGGCTGGCAAGGCGCTGCGCGGCGGCTCGACGATTTCGCAGCAGACAGCGAAAAATGCTTTCCTGTGGCCGGGGCGCACCATGGTGCGCAAAGGTCTTGAGGCCTGGTTCACCGTGTTGATCGAGCTTCTCTGGGGCAAGCCGCGGATCATGGAAGTCTATCTGAACGTTGCCGAATTCGGGCGCGGCGTGTTTGGCGCGGAGGCTGCCGCTCAGCACTATTTCGACAAGCCCGCAAGCAGGCTGACCCGAATCGAGGCAGCGCGTCTTGCTGCCATCCTGCCGCAGCCGATCAAGCGCGATGCCGCCTCCCCCGGCCGCTACACAAAGCGCTATGCCAACCGCATCGCCGGGAGGGCGCGGGTGGTTGCAAACGAGGGTATCGACGCATGCCTCTGGAAATAGCAATCAGCTCAGCAGTTGCCAGATCACCACGCCGAGTGCACCGAACAGCGCAATGGCAGTGGCCAGCAGGCTGATGCCGAAGCCTGTGCTACGCTTCTCCGCGGCCACGGCATAGCCCTTCACATACAGGATGCGGCCGATCGTCCAGACCAGGGCCAGAACGCCTGCCCACACATCCGAGACGATGATCGCGAACATCCAGAGGCTAGGCAGGATCATCGGCAGCGCCTCCAGCGTGTTGGCGTGCGCCCGCCAGATCCGGTTGAAGGCATCCGGCCCCTGTGTGTTGGGGTAATCAACCCCGTGCGGCTTGCGGGCCTTGCCGACGATGACGCCCGTCCAGACGTAGAGCAGGATGATGAGGCCGGTCCCGAGTGCGGCATAGGGGTAGGGAAAATCCATCAGGCAGCTTTCATCTTGGCTAGGCTGTCGCGTGCCTGCACGAAGCAGGCGACGATGGTTTCGACATCCTGCAGCGTGTGCGCTGCCGACAGCGAGCAGCGCAAGAGAAAGATGCCGGCCGGCGTTGCGGGGGGGCGGCTCATGTTGCAATAAATGCCATGTTCGATCAGCTGGTGCCACATGGCGACCGTGCTCACCTGATCCGGCAAAAGCACAGCGATGATGGCAGATTCCGGTGTGTCGGTCGCCATGCGAAATCCGGCGCCCTGCAGTCCGGCGTGCAGCTTGCGCGAAACAGCCCACAGATTGTCGCGCTTCGCCTGCGCCCCCATCAGCTTGCGAATGCTGGCCTCTGCGGTTGCCGCAACCGATGGCGGCAGCGAGGCTGTGAAGCGATACGGATTGCAGACCAGCCGCAGGATTTCGAATTTGGGGTGGTTGGAAACGGCAAAGCCACCCACCGTGCCGACCGATTTGGAAAAGGTGCCTACAACAAAGTCGACCTCGGCCTCCAGACCCTGCTCTTCATAGACGCCGCGACCGTTCGGTCCGAAAAAGCCCATGGCATGCGCTTCGTCCACCATCGTCATCGCGCCATGTTTTTTTGCCACGGCGACCAGGTCGGCGAGCGGCGCAATGTCCCCCAGCATCGAATAGACGCCTTCCAGGATGACGAGCTTGCCGCCATCGGCGGGAAGCCGCCCGAGACGCTTGTCCAGATCGTCCACATTGTTGTGCCGGAAGCGGACGACTTCGGCATTGCCGAGCTTGCAGCCATCATAGATGCTGGCATGGCTGTCGGCATCGAGGATGATGGTGTCGCCCTTGCCGGCGAGCGTGGAAACGATGCCCAGATTGGCCTGATAGCCGGTGGAAAACACGATCGCCGAGCGGGTGCCGTAGAAGTCCTTGAGCGCCTGTTCGACTGCGATGTGCGGCGCGAAGGTGCCGTTCAGCACCCGGCTGCCGGTGGAGCCTGCGCCGAATTCGCGCAGCGCCTTCTCGCCGGCGGCGATCACGTCGGGATCAAAGGTCATCCCCATATAGTTGTAGGTGCCGACAAGGATGGTCTCGCGGCCGTTGATGATGGCTCTTGTGGGCGACAGCACCTGCGTCATCACGACGCCGAACGGATCGCGCACGCCGGTTGCCAGCAGGCCGGAATGTTCGGCAATGATGGGGTCGAATTTCGAAAGCAGGTCCATGGGTCAGCCCTTCAGCCGGGCAACGGCGTCGGCGACCTGGCCGACGGTCTCGAGGTCGGGCAGCAGGTTCAGCGGCATGTTGATGTCCCACTCATCCTCGATGTTTGCAACGAGGTCCATGACGGTCAGGCTGTCGAGCTCGAGATCGTTGGCAAAGCTGGTGGCCTCGGCAACGGCGATGCCCTTCTTGTTAAAGGGCTCGATCAGCTCGATCAGGCGGGCAAGCTCGGTTTCGCGGGTCATGAAATTCTTCCGGATGGGGGAACTGTGATGTTTGTGATGCAGAAATGTGGCGAAAGCGGGGATTTCTAGCGACGCACAAGCAGCAGCGCTGGCAGCGCGGCAAACAGCAGCTGCACCATGAAACCCGGAAGACTCACTGGCGAGACCATGGCAGCGAGCGTTGCCGCGGGCGTTGTTGCAAACAGCATCATTCCGAGCAGGATTTCTGCCAGCATCAGCAAGACGAAGGCGATGAGCCCCATTTGAAGGCGGTCGGCAAGCCGCGCTGGTACGGCAAGCCGCCTGACCACGAAACGGGCGGCAACCAGGCTGACCGCGAGCATCAAGGGCGCTTCCACAAGGATCGCTCGAGCCTCGCCCAGGCGCGGAACCAGCAGCAGGCTTCTGATAGTTCCCAAGAAAAATCCGGCTGCGAACACCACCGCAAAATAGAGGAAGGCTGCACGCAGCGCCCGCATTATTGCAGCCATCCTTCGCGGCGATACCAGGCCGCCGTCATCGCCATTCCCTTCGCAAGCCCGGTTTCCGGCTTCCACAAACCCGTGGCGATCAGAGGCGCGGCATTCGCCGTCCAGTCCCTGTGCGCAAGATAGCGCGCCCGGTCGAAGCTGAGGGTGGGGAGTTTGCCTCGCAGGCGTGCAGCAGCAGTCGCTAAAGCGGCAGCGGCAGAAAGCATGGAACCGGGAACCGGCAGAGCAGTAATCTGCCCGCCAATCGCCTGCGCGGCAGCTTGCGCCACTTCCGCATGGGCATAGCCTCCGGTTCCGTCGTCGATCTCGAAACAGCCGCCGGCGGTGCGCGCGGCTCCAGCCAGGTCTTCGGCGAGTGCCACCAATGCCCTGGCGAGTTCGGGCGCAAAGATCATGGAGGCGCGGGCGCCTGCCGGCACGGGGACGAGGCCGAAGCGGCTGGCCTTGAACAGAGCCAGCAGCTCGCTGTCCCCCGGCCCATAGACCCCGGGCGGGCGCAGCATCACCAGAGGTCCGCGAACGCCGCGGGCGACATCCTCGGCCTGCCGCTTGCTGGCGCCGTAGTGCGAAAGCGAAGGCTCCCGGGCGGCAAGCGAGGAGACATGCACGAACGGACGGGTGCCAGCGACTGCGCGCATGGCAGCGGTTCCGGCGGCGTTGCCGGCATCGAATTCGATGCGGCTGCGGGCATTGGTGACGCCGGCGATGTGGATGATGGCGTCTGCTCCGGCGACGAGGCTTGCGAGCGCAGTTTCGGTTTCGAGCGAGCCGGCAACCCAGCAGACGCCGGTGTCCGCTCGCTGCGGCTTGCGGGCAAGGGCCCGGACGCCATGGCCGCGCGCCTGTGCCTCGGCCATCACATGGCGGCCGACAAAGCCGGTACCGCCGGTGATTGCGAGGGTGAGCGCCATGCCCGTTGCCTTACGCGGGACGTCGGTGCCGTGCTAGGCATGTGGCATGAGCCAGATACCACGCCTGTTTCTGACCGAGGAGCTTGCCGAGGGAGCGCTGGTGGCGCTGGACGGCGGCCAGGCGCATTACCTGGCCGGCGTGCTGCGGCTGCGCCCGGGAGATGCCGTGCATCTGCTGGACGATGTAACCGGGGAGTGGGAGGCCAAGGTGGCCGAGGTGGCCCGGCGCACGCTCCTGTTGCGGGTGCTTGCCCTGCGCCGCCGGCGCGAAATCGCGCCCGATCTGTGGCTGCTGGTTGCGCCGCTGAAGCGGCAGCGCTTCGAATGGGTGATCGAAAAGGCCTGCGAGCTTGGCGTGCGGAAAATCCAGCCGGTGCTGACCCGGCGCACGGTGGTGGAAAGGCTGAATGCCGGGCGGCTGCGGGCACATATGGTGGAGGCCGCCGAGCAATGCGAGCGCACGGCATTGCCGACGCTCGGGGAAGCGGAGCCACTGGGGGCGCTGCTGGCCGGCTGGGAGGCGGGCAGGGTGCTGCTGTTTGCCGACGAGGAAGGCGGCGAACGCATGGCTGATGTGGCGCCGCTGCGATGTCCAGCGGCGATCCTGATCGGCCCGGAAGGCGGCTTCGATGCGGCTGAGCGCGCATCCATTCTCCGATTGCCCGATTGTCGGCGGCTTTCGCTCGGCCCGAACATCCTTCGCGCCGACACGGCAGCAGTGGCGGCCATCGCCCAGTTTCAGGCGCTGGCTGGTCTCTGAGCCGCACTTGAATGCGGCTGGCGCGGCGCGTTGCGGGCCGCTAAGGCGCGAGACATGAGCAACAGGAACGAGGCCCTGGGTGACGGCGCTTTGATCGAGCGCAAGGCCGACATGATCCACCTTTTCGAAGCCGGCGAAAAGCAGCCCGCCGATTGGCGGATCGGCACGGAGCACGAGAAATTCGTGTTCCGCACCGAAGATCGACGCGCGCCGACCTATGACGAGACAGGCGGCATCCGCGATCTGCTGGCCGCCTTCACCCGCTTTGGCTGGGAGCCTGTTGTGGAGAACGGCAATGTCATCGCGCTGGCGGGCGTCGATGGCGGCATCAGCCTAGAGCCGGCCGGCCAGTTCGAGCTTTCGGGCGCGCCGCTGGAAAACCTGCACCAGACCTGTGCCGAGACCGGGCGTCACCTCGAGCAGTGTCTGCAGGTGGGCGAAGAGCTCGGCCTCGGCTTTCTCGGCCTGGGCTTCGATCCGTGTGCCGCGCGCGCCGATCTGCCCATTATGCCCAAGGGCCGCTATGCGATCATGCTGCGGCAGATGCCGCGGGTGGGCACGCTTGGCCTCGACATGATGCTGCGCACCTGCACCGTGCAGACCAACCTGGAC
This sequence comes from Sphingomonadales bacterium, assembly GCA_038217965.1. Lineage (GTDB taxonomy): Bacteria > Pseudomonadota > Alphaproteobacteria > Sphingomonadales > Sphingomonadaceae > Sandaracinobacteroides. The sequence goes on from JBBRKH010000074.1 coordinate 5,362, forward strand.
TATGCCAGCGAAGCGGACATGGTGAAGAAATTTCGCGTCAGTCTTGCCCTGCAGCCGCTTGGCACGGCGCTGTTCGCGAATTCGCCCTTCACCGAGGGCAAGCCGAACGGGTACCTGAGCTATCGCAGCCACATCTGGACCGATACCGATCCTGCAAGAACGGGGATGCTGCCATTCGTGGGCGGGGGGGGCTTCGGGTATGAGCGATACACCGACTATGCGCTCGATGTGCCGATGTATTTTGCCTATCGCGAGGGGCGCTACATCGACTGCGCCGGGCTGTCGTTCCGGGATTTCCTGGAAGGGAAATTGGCATCGCTGCCCGGCGAGAGAGCGACTTTCGGCGACTGGAAAGACCATCTCTCGACGGCCTTTCCGGAAGTCCGCATGAAAGGCTATCTGGAAATGCGCGGCAGCGATTCCGGCCCGCAGAGCCGTATCTGCGCGCTGCCGGCGCTCTGGGTCGGGCTGCTGTATGACCGGACAGCGCTGGATGCCGCCTGGGACCTGGTGAAGGGCTGGCGCATCGAAGAGCAGCAGCGCATGCGGGACGAAGTGCCGAGGCTCGCGCTCAACGCCCGTGCGCCCGGTGGCGGCAGCTTGCAGGCGCTGGCACTGGAGGTGCTGGAGATCGCCCAGTCCGGCCTTGATCGGCGCGGCGCGATGAATGGTATCGGCGAAAGCGAGGCAGGGTTTCTTGCGCCGCTCTGGGAAATCGCCACCAGCGGCAAGACGCTCGCCGAGCGGCATCTGGACGCTTTTCACGGCGAATGGGGCGGCCGGATCGATCCCATTTTTGAAGCTGCGCGTTTCTAGAGCGAGTCGCGTTCTGGTTGCAGCAGAACGGCCGCTCTATGTCCTTGTTTTTCCGCATGGGTTTCTGTCAAAACGATTCCATTTGCACGGAACATGCTCTAGGCCGTCCAGCCGCCGTCGATGACCAGTTCGCTGCCGGTCATGTAGCGGCTGTCGTCGCTGGCCAGGAAAACGATGCCGTTCGCAATGTCTGTCGGGTGCCCCGCCTTGCCCATCGGCGCGCCCGAAGCCGCGATCAGATCGGCTGACAGGCTGTTGGCGCCGGGCGACGATCGGAAAGTTTCGGCGGTTGCCGGTATCCCGCCTTCGTTCATCTTCGTCCAGATCGGCGTGTCGATGATACCGGGATGCACGCTGTTGCACCGAATGCCTTCGGCCGCGCACTCCTTGGCGACTGCCTTGCTGAACAAACGGACGCCGCCCTTGGTTGCGGAATAGCCGGCCAGGCCCGCTGCGCCCTGCAATCCGGCGACCGATGAGATGTTTATGATGGAGCCGCCCCTGCCGCCAGCGCGCATGGCCGGGATGGCATGCTTGCAACCCAGGAACACGCCTGTCAGGTTCACGGCAAGTTGACGGTTCCACGCATCCAGGCTCATCTCCGTGACCAGTGTGCCGATCGCAATTCCGGCATTGTTCACCAATATGTCCAGCCGCCCGAATCGCTCGAGCGCGGTGGCAACCACGGCCTCCCACTGCGGCTCATCGGCCACGTCATGGCGCTGGAAATGCGCGCGTTCGTCGAGCAACTTCAGTGTTGCCGCACCGCCTTCGGTGTCGATGTCCGTCAGCAGCAGCGCACACCCCTCGGCCGCCAGAGCCTGCGCTGCAGCGCGCCCGATGCCGCTCGCCGCCCCGGTCACGATGGCTGCCCGTCCCGTCAATCGCATGCTGCCCTCCCATCGGTTTCGCGCACAATGGGCCGGCAGAGCGATGAGGGAAAGGGTCTATGGCACGAGCGAGGCAATCGATGCGGACCGCGCGTGATACCAGCCGCCGCGTGCCACCATGTGTCCATAGGCCACCTGCGGCCCCGGACGGGGCAGGCTGACGGCGCCGATCGACCGGGTGTGGGCAATCGAGGGAGACCGGACGGCAAAGGCGGACACGGCCGGCAGATCGCCTGTCGGCGGGGTGGCATACACATCGTGCGCCGAAATCTCCTTTCGTTGCAGTGTGTCCCACACATCCAGATTGTCGGCGAAGGTGCCGCCCGGCTCGGTTGCCAGCAGCAGCGGTGCGGCATTGCGTTCCACTCGGACATTCTCGGGAAAGCGCAGCATGATCGCCGGCTGCAGCCCGCCGCCGGAGCGGCCCGCATCGGATATCCCGCCGGCTTCGTTGCGATCGGCCCATGGCGCGGCGAGGACGCTGTTGTTGCGCACCACGCCGTTTACGACCGAGGACAGGCTGATGCCGTGTCGTGATGAGCCGTAATATACATTGCCGATAACGCGCACATTGCGGTTCTTGATGTGGGAATGTCCCCGTGATTCGGCCTCTTCGGAGCGCATGAAGATGCCCTGCACCGGCCGCTTGCCGCCAAAATTCATGAAATTCTCGGTGATCAGGATGTCGCTGTTGCCAACCACTTCGCGCGTCGTCCAGAACTGGATGGCGTCGGGATGCTCCTGATCTTGATAGCGTGGTGAAAATTGCTGGAACAGGTTGCGGTGCAGCCAGATGCCCGCGACCGCGGTGATGTTGAAGCCTTCGCGGATGTGCTTCAGATCATTCTCGGCAAGCGCCACGGTGCTGCTGCGCTGGACATAGACGCCGGCGCGCAGATCGGTGAACCAGTTGCCAGACAGCGTGATGCGGCTGGCGCTTCGGATCCAGACGCCGGTGTTGGTATCGTCCCAGGGGTCGGAATTGCGGGTCGCGCCCGATATCAGCGTGCCGGTCATCAGGATATCGCTGGCCTGGGTGAAATTGATGAGCGGGTTGAAAGCACCAACGAACTCGAGCCTGTGCAGGATGATCCCGGACGAACCGGTAAGATCCGCGCTGGCAAACCGCGCAAGATGGCCAGCGGCCGAAGTGATGGTGACAGGCTGGCCGGTATTCCGGAAGTTGCGCCATGCAAGCGGCCCATAAATGCCGCTCTTCAATTCGATGCGGCTGCCCGGCGTGGCGATGGCCATTGCCTGCTGCAGCGTCGCAGCGCTGTCTACAGTGAACACCCGGGTGGCGGCAGGCACGGTGGCAAGGCCCGGCACGATCGTGGCTGCGGCCGGCGCCCCGCCAAGCAGCGCGGCGATGAGCGCCGTGGTGCCCCGAAACTGCGGTAAAGGCTGCAT
>JBBRKH010000075.1:0-8397 GCA_038217965.1 Sphingomonadales bacterium
CGCTCGGCCTGCGCGCCGTCCCCGTCCGCGCCCCCACCGGCCCCATCGGCGGCGACCTCAGCCACGAATTCCACATCCTCGCCGACACCGGCGAAAGCGAAGTCTATTTCGACAGCGCGATAGACGATATCGATCTCGCCGACCCGCAAGCCCCGGCAAAACTCCGCAGCCTCTATGCCATGGAAGCCGAAGAACATGCGAAGATCGCCGATTGCCCGGTCCCGCCCGGTCGCCTTGCCAGGCGGCGCGGCATCGAAGTCGGCCACATCTTCTTTTTCGGCACCAAATATTCGGCTGCAATGGGCATGCAGGTGCAGGCCAGAGACGGCACCCAGGTCACCCCGCTGATGGGCAGCTACGGCGTCGGCGTCTCCCGCCTGATGGGTGCCATCATCGAGGCCTCGCACGATGCCGCCGGCATCGTCTGGCCGGCATCCGTCGCCCCGTTCGACATCGGCCTCATAAACCTGCGCGTTGATGATCCGGCCTGCACCGCCGCCGCGCACGATCTGCAGGCCAGGCTGGAAGCCGCCGGCCGCACCGTCCTGCACGACGACCGCGATGCCCGCGGCGGCGAGAAATTCGCCACCATGGACCTCATCGGCCTCCCCTGGCAGGTCGTCATCGGCCCCAAGGGCGTTGCCGCAGGCACGGTGGAAATCAAGCACCGTTCATCGGGCGAAAAGCAGGAAGCGTCCATGGAAAGCGCAATGGCGAAACTCACCGCGTGATCACGTCTTACGAACGCATGATAGCCAAGCGCTATCTCATGCCCGGCCAGGGCGAGCGCTTCATCTTCCTCGTCGCCGGCATCTCGCTGATCGCCGTCGCGCTCGGCGTCGCGGCGCTCATTGCCGTCATGAGCGTGATGAACGGCTTCCGCGCCGAGCTGTTCGACCGCATCCAGGGCCTGAACGGCCACGCCGTCGCGCAAGGCTATGGCGGCCGGCTGTCCGGCTGGGAAGCCATCGTCGACGAAGCCCGCCGCACGCCGGGCGTCACCGAGGCAACCCCGCTGGTCGAGCAACCCTTGATGGCAACCGCCTCCTCCCGCGTCGAAGGGGTGCTGGTGCGCGGCATGCGGGTGGCGGATATCGCGAAAACCGGCGTGATCGCCGACAATGTGCGCAGCGGCGATCTGAAGTCGCTGGCAGAAGGCCGGCAGGTGGTCGCAATAGGTGCCCAGCTGGCGCAGAATCTGGGGGTGCGCGTCAAAGACCGCATCGCCCTCATCTCGCCCGATGGCAACACCACCCCGTTCGGCACGGTTCCCCGCATTGTCTCCTACGAAATCGGCGCCATCTTCGAAGTCGGCATCTATGATTATGACAAGGCCTTCGTCGTCATGCCGCTCGGCGAATCGCAGGCCCTGCTCAGGCTGGGCAACGACATCGGCATGGTGGAAATCGTCACCACGGATCCCGACAAGGTCGGCGCCATCCTGGCCCCGCTCGCCGAAAAGATCGGCCTGAAAGCCCTCGTCACCGATTGGCGACAGCTCAATTCGGCCCTCTTCGAAGCCCTCGTCGTCGAGCAGGTCGTCATGTTCTGGGTGCTCTCCATCATCATCCTCGTGGCCGTCTTCAACATCCTGTCCTCGCTCATCATGCTGGTGCGCGCCAAAACCCGCGACATCGCCATCCTGCGCACCATGGGCGCGTCGCGCGCTGCCCTCATGCGCATCTTCATGACGGTGGGCACCATCATCGGCGGCCTCGGCGTCCTGCTCGGGGTCGCCATCGGCTTTCTCATTCTAGCCTTCCGCCAGCCGATCGTCAGCACCGTCTCGGCCCTCACCGGCACCGATCTGTGGGATCCGTCCGTCCGCTATCTGGCCGAACTGCCGGCAAAAACCGACCCGAGCGAAATCGTCGCCATCATCCTCCTCGCCCTCATCCTCTCCTTCCTCGCCACCCTTTATCCCGCCTGGAAAGCCGCCTCCACCGATCCCGTGCAGGTGCTGCGCTATGAATGAGGCCCTCATCCTCACCGGCCTCAGCCGCAGCTTCACGCAGGGCGATACCACCATCGAGGTGCTGCGCGGCGTCGACCTCACCCTGCAACGCGGCGAAATCATCGCCCTCCTCGGCCCGTCGGGCTCCGGCAAATCCACCCTTCTGCAAGCTGCCGGCCTGCTCGAAGGCGGCTTCGGTGGCAGCCTTTCCATCGATGGCGTCCAGGCCGTCGGCCTCGACGATCGCGGCCGCACCGCGCTCCGCCGCGACAAGCTCGGCTTCGTCTACCAGTTCCACCACCTGCTCCCCGATTTCACCGCAGCCGAAAACGTCGTCCTGCCGCAGCTCGTCGCCGGGCACAGCATGGCAGCAGCCGAAACCCGCGCCGACGCCCTGCTCGGAACGCTCGGCCTCTCCCAGCGCCTGCGCCACAAGCCCTCGCAACTCTCCGGCGGCGAACAGCAACGCGTCGCCGTCGCGCGCGCACTGGCCAACAAGCCCGTCCTCGTGCTCGCCGACGAACCCACCGGCAACCTCGACGAAGCCACCGCCGCCAAGGTGCTCGAAGCCTTCCTCACCCTCGTGCGCACCGAAGGCTCCGCTGCCCTCATCGCCACCCACAACAAGGCGCTGGCCGACCGCACCGACCGCATCGTGACGCTGCACGACGGCCGGCTGGCGTAGCCACACAGCCTTAGTGCCACCGGCCGGCAGGGGGATAGTCCCCTGCACCCGTGGCGTTTATCGGTGCGCCTCCGCGCCGATCACGCAACCCGTCGCCGCAACATCCCCGCCAGCCACCCCAGTGCAAGCGCGATCGCCACCGCGCTCATGCCATACAGCAGCGCATGATCGTGCGCGAACAGGTAGATGTCCCGTTCGAAGCCGGTCTTGTCGATGATCACCGGTGCCGTCGAGCGCGCCCGCACTTCGCCTTTGCCGATCAGATAGATTTCGACGCGATAATTTCCCACCGGCACCGCCGAGGGGATCGGGATGCGGGCACGATACAGCACCCTGTCGGTGATGTTCACGCCATAGGGTTGCTCCACAAACAGGCCTTCGCGGGAGCGCAGGTTCACCAGCCCATCCTGAAAACGGCGGGTGGTGTCCGGGTCGGCGGCCGTTGCCGGCGACAATTGCAGATGGCGCAGGCCTATTTCGTAGATGGCCGCGTTGCGCTCGTCCAGCAGGTCGCGGATGGGCGCGGTGGTGGACACGGCATAGAAGCCCGGCGCGCTTTCGAAGCGCAGCGCCTGCGTGTTCATCCACACGCCGGCCACCCGCTCCTTCTGGCGCACCGTCAGCGGATCGGCCGGGCCGCGCAGCACGACGGCGATGCCCGGCGGATCGGCCGGCGCGATGCCGCCCGGATACTGGATGGCGCCGAAGATCAGCAGTTCCGCGCCGGCAAAGCGGTAGGAAATGTCGATCCGGCTCTGCGAAAGATCGGTCACCAGGCGCGGCTCGGCGGCGCGCAGAGGCGCTGCGAGCAGCACCAGGAGAAGCAGCAGCGCGCGCATCAGAACGCCGTCTGGATGCTGAACAGCTCGGGCGGCGTCCAGGTCAGTCCCACCGCCAGCCGGATGGCAACCGCCAGCACCAGCAGCGAGAGAAACAGTCGCAGCCGCTCGGCCGGCAGCTTCTGCGCCGCGTGCGCGCCAAATTGCGCGCCCACCACCCCGCCAAGCAGCAGCAGCACGGCGAGCACGATATCCACCGTCTGCGACTGGCTGGCATGCAGCACGGTGGCAATCGCCGTCACGAACACGATCTGGAACAGGCTGGTGCCAACCACCACGCCCGCCGCCATGCCCAGCACATACAGCATCGCCGGCACCATGATGAAGCCGCCGCCAATCCCCATGATGACCGTCAGCACGCCGGTCAGCATGCCGACGAAGAAGGGCGCAAGCGGCGAAATATAAACCCCCGAGCGTGGGAAGCGCATGCGCATCGGCAGCCCGGCAATCAGCGGATGATGCCGCCGCGGCCGGGCCGGCAGGTCGTCGCCGCGACGCCGGCGCAGCCACAGACCCAGCGATTCGCGCAGCATCAGCCCGCCGACCGTCCCGAGGAACACCACATAGATGATGCCGATCGTCACATCGATCTGCCCGAGCGACTGCAGCCAGCGAAACAGGAACGAGCCGATGACCGAGCCGAACATCCCGCCCGCCACCAGCACAGACCCCATCTTCAGATCCACCTGGCCGCGCTGGTAATAGCTGAGCGCGCCCGACACGCTGCTGCCGGTGATCTGCGTGGCAGACGATGCGACCGCGATCGCCGGTGGAATGCCGTAGAAGATGAGCAAGGGCGTCGTCAGAAAGCCGCCGCCGATGCCGAACATGCCAGACAGAAACCCCACCCCGCCGCCCAGCAGCACGATCAGCAGCGCATTCACCGACATTTCGGCAATCGGCAGGTAGAGGTCCATGCCCGCCTCTCTTAAGCCGCGCGGCCACAAAGAAAAGGGCTGGCGGGGTGAACCGCCAGCCCGGAGGGGGTCAGAAGATGTCGATTCAGGCGCTGACGGATTGCACCGCGCTGCGGCGGCGGCGCATCGAAAAGCCCACAAGGCCGAAACCGGTGATCAGCATCGCCCAGGTCGCCGGCTCCGGCACGGCGCCGGTTGCGATGTTGTCGAATTCGAACGAATTGCCGCTGGACTTGAATTCGATGCGGTTGACCGGCGTGGTGCCGAAATCGAAGTAGAAGCGGCGGTTGGTGCCGGCAGAGGTCTGGTTGCCGCTGGCGCTGGCAACGAGCGCCGCGCCGCCGAACGTTTGCTCGAAGCCGCCAAGGCCCTTGAAGGTGATGCTGTTGTAGGTGTCAACCGAGCCGATGTAGATGCTCATGGAGCCGATCAGCGGGGTGTCCAGGATGGCGATCTTGTTGGCGAGCACAGCCATGTATTTCGTGGCATCGCCAAACGGCGCTGCCGCAATGCCGGGGGTGGTGCCGGTGTAGATGCCGCCGGTGCCGGAGATCACATACCCCGCCGCGTTCGGCGCGTCGAAGGTCACCTTCAGCGTCTCGCCAGCGGCAAGCGGCGCGTCGAACGGCGCCGACGTGAAGGTGACTGCGGCGTCGGCCGCACCGGCAGTGATCAGCGCGATGGCGGCAATGGCGAGCTTGTTCATGGCATGTCCTTGTTGGAGTGTGCCGGCGACATATCCGCCCGCCTTCAACCGCGCAATGGCATCGGCTCGAAATTAACCAGCATTTCCATAAAGTTAACGTTGTTTTGCATTGTCGCCCCCGCAGCTTGCATCGAAAGCCACCCCTGGGGCATGACACCGGCATGATAGAAGCGGTGCACATCATCGGCGGCGGCCTCGCCGGATCGGAAGCCGCCTGGCAGCTGGCGCAACGCGGATTTGCCGTCGTCATCCACGAAATGCGCGGCGCCAAACTCACCGCCGCGCACCAGACCGACGCGCTCGCCGAGCTGGTCTGCTCCAACAGCTTCCGCTCCGACGACGCCGATTACAACGCCGTCGGCATGCTGCATGCCGAACTGCGTGCCATGGGTTCGATCGTCATGCAGGCAGCAGACGCCGCCCGTGTCCCCGCCGGCTCGGCGCTGGCCGTCGATCGCGAGCATTTCTCCGCCCACGTCACCCGGGCGCTGCTCGATCACCCCGCTGTCGCCCTCGTCCGCGAAGAAGTGGGCACGCCGCCGGATGCCTGGAAGCAGGTCATCGTGGCCACCGGCCCGCTCACGGCAGACGGCCTCGCCGCCTACATCCAGGCGCTGGCCGGCGAAGAGCATCTCGCCTTCTTCGATGCCATCGCCCCCATCGTCCACACCGAATCCATCGACATGGACCAGGCCTGGCGGCAATCGCGCTACGACAAGACCAGCGACGGCGAAATCCTGCCGCCCGGCGAAGGCGACTATATCAACTGCCCGCTGGATCGCCCGCAATATCTGGCTTTCGTGCAGGCGCTGCTCGATGGCGAAAAGGCCGACTTCAAGGCCTGGGAAGCCGATACCCCCTATTTCGAAGGCTGCATGCCAGTCGAGGTCATGGCCGAACGGGGCGTGCAGACCCTGCGCTTTGGCCCCATGAAACCCGTCGGCCTGCGCGATCCGCGCACCGGCCGCCGCCCGTTCGCCGTCGTCCAGCTCCGGCAAGACAATGCCGCCGGCACCCTCTACAATCTGGTCGGCTTCCAGACCAAGCTGAAGCACGCCGAACAGCTGCGCGTCTTCCGCACCATCCCCGGCCTCCAGCAAGCCGATTTCGCGCGCTTGGGTGGCCTGCACCGGAACAGCTTCATCCGCTCGCCCATCCTGCTCGACACCACGCTCCGCCTGAAGGCGGACCAGCGACTGACCTTCGCCGGCCAGATCACCGGCTGCGAAGGCTATGTCGAAAGCGCCGCCATCGGCCTGCTGGCCGGCCGCTTCGTCGCCGCCCGCCTCGCCGGCGAAAACCCCGCCCCACCGCCACCCGAAACCGCCATCGGCGCGCTGCTTGCGCACATCACCGGCGAAGCCGTCGCCGACAGCTTCCAGCCGATGAACATAAACTTCGGCCTGTTCCCCGCCATCGCCGGCGCCGCCAAAGGGCGCGACCGCAAGGCAGCGCTGGCCGCCCGCGGCCGCACCGCGCTGGCCAAGTGGCTGCAACAGGATGCCACCGGATGAAACCGCGCCTGCGCGAGGCCATCCAGAAGCGGGATGATGTTGCCAGCAACCAGCATCCCCCCATCCCGCCGCAGGCAGATCAACCCGGCGGCGATTCCGCAAACGCTGCAAGCGGCAGCGCCGCGCCCGCCTGCAGCAGCAGCGCGCGTTTGCGGAAGTAGCGTGTCAGACCGGCGTCGCCCATGCGCGACGGCCCCAGGCCGGACCATTTGAAGCTGGATTTCTCCGCGTCCGAAACCAGGCTGGTAAGCGCCCCGTCGTTGAGCGACACAGCGCCGGCATCCAGCAGGATTCCCACCGCTTCGGCCTCGTCGAGCGTTCCGGCCAGCACGGCGGCGGAAAGCCCGAACGCGCTGTCGTTTGCCAGCGCGAGCCCCTCCTCCACCGTGGCGAAGGTCATCACCGGCAGCACCGGGCCGAATGTTTCTTCCTGCATGATGCGCATCGCATGCGTCACCCCGGTCAGCACGGTTGGCAGCAGATAGCGGCCGCCACCCAGCACCTCCACCGCGCCACCCGAAAGCACGGCGGCGCCGGCGGCCACCGCATCGTCGATCTGCCCCTGCACGATCTCGGCCTGCCGCGCGAAGATGAACGGGCCGATGTCGCCCTGCGCAATGTCCGGATGGTTCAGCCGAACCGCGCCCGCCTTTGCCACCAGCGCCGCCAGAAACGGTTGCGCGATCGCCTCCGCCACATAAATCCGCTCGATCGACTGGCACGCCTGCCCGGTTGCCCGCACGCTTGCCGAAAGCGCAATGTCCGCCGCCCATTCCGGGTCGGCGCTGGCCAGCACGATCATCGCATCCTTGCCACCCAGCTCGAGGCTAGCCGGAATGAACGCCCTCGCCGCCGCTTCCGCCACCTTGCGCCCGGTGGCCACCGAGCCGGTGAACGCCACGAAATCCACAGCCCCAACAATCGCGGCCCCGGTCTCGCCGTCGCCGTCGATCAACGCCAGCACCGCCGCCACCTCCGGCACATCGGCCAGCGCGGCCAGCAGGGGCGCGGTGAAGCGCGGCGTCACCTCGGAAGGCTTCACCAGCACCGCACACCCGGCCGCCAGCGCCGGAACGGCATCGCTCAGCGCCAGCAGCAGCGGAAAGTTCCACGGCGCGATCACCCCCACCAGCGGATAGGGCGAAAGGCTGGTCTTGAAGGCAAGTCCCGGCATTGCCGTGTCACCGGAAACTGCGGCCGCCGCGATAATGCCGGGCGCACGCGCCGCCCAGCGCCGCAGCATGGCGACCACGGCTGCAACCTCCAGTGCCGCCACCCGCCGCCGCCCCGTGTCCGCTTCCAGGGCCGCCCGGATGGCCGGCGCATGCGCGGCCACCGCATCGGCCAGCCGCACCAGCGCCGCTGCCCGCAGGTCCGGCGCAAGCCCCGCCCATCCAGCCTGCGCCGCCCGCAACCGCGCCGCCACTGCCCGCACGTCCGCCTCGCCCAACGGCACGATGTGATGATCGGCCACCCCCGTGCGCGGGTTCCGCACGGCAATCGGCGCCCGGCTCATTGCACAGCCTTGCGCTTCTTCCAGGTCACCACCCGATAGAGATAGACCGCAAGGCAGATGCTTATCACCGCCGTCGAAAGCGGCCCCAAAATCCGGTCGATATCGGCAAAGCGCGTGCCCAGCAAATAGCCGGCGACCGCCAGCCCCATCGTCCACACGAAGGTGCCGACCGACGTGTAGAACAGGAACGTCCGCACTTCCATGCGCACCAGCCCGGCCGGCACCGAAATCAGCGAACGGATGGTCGGAATCACCCGCCCCACCCC
>JBBRKH010000076.1:0-8394 GCA_038217965.1 Sphingomonadales bacterium
CATGTGGGTGGAGCGGCTGGTGATGCGGTGCGAACTGTAGAAGGTCCCGGGCTCGTCTTCGCTCCAGATCACATCCTCGCCGATCACCCGGCGGTCCGGATAGCCCAGCAGCGAGCCGATGGTGTTCTGCGTCACGAGTTCGGCCCCGGTCGCCGGGCCCGACAGCAGGTGCATGGTGCAATCGGCCCCATAATGGGTGCGGCACAGCCCCACGTTCTTCTCTTCCCAGATTCGATGGGTGCAGCGGATGATGTAATCCACGATGTCCCGGTAGACCGGCTCGAAGCCTTCCAGCTGCTGGCGGGCGGGCCCCTCGCGGAGCAACTCCGATATCGGCCGTCCCACGGGCGACAGCACCGCGGGGTCCTGATCCCAGCGCATCAGCGATAGGTCTGGGCAAGCACGCCCAGTTCATCAAACAGCATCCATTCCTCCACCACTTTGCCAGCTGCAAGCCGCAGATGGCTCATCCCCATCATGAACACGGGCTTCCCCGCCGGGCATTCGCCGAGCACGCCGCCCGGGGCCGATCGGCCTTCCAGCAGCCAGCGAACCGCCACAACCACGCCATCCGCCTCTTCCGACCACGAAACATGCTCGACCCGCATCGTGCCATCGGGGATTGCAGCAAGCACATGGAGCACGAGCGCCTGGTAGTTGCGCAGCCCGTGCGCGGCGCGTCCGCCCCCCGCATGCGCCAGGACATCGTCGGCGTATCGCGATTTCAGCCAGTCCAGCCGCCGCAGGTTCCAGACATCGTGGAACAGGGCCCTCGCCCAGCCCTCCACGCTCGTCTCGTCCAGCTCGAGCCGGGCGCGCAGCGTCTGGCCCTGCAGCCGAGGCTCCGGCGAGACCAGCCGGGTTTCGATCTGGATCGTGGCCGCGATGCCCCGCGCTACCGCGTGAATGTCCTGGCCAAGCTGGCGAACCGCTGCGCCATTGTCCCGCACCAGCCATTCCGTATGGATGCGGTTGTTGTGGCTGATGCAGTCCGCGACGAAGCGGATCGACGTCCGTCGGCCGGTGCCCGGCCCCCACGCCGTGCGCCCCACATTGGTCGAACGGCTGTGGCCCAGGTGCGAGGTGTAGAAGCCCGCCTGCTCGTCACCGCTCCACGCGACATTCAGATGCTGCAGCTCTCCGTCCGGATAGGCATTCAGCGTCGCGACGGTCGATGCGATGACCTCTTCCACCGAGCGCACCGTTCCATAGGACGAATAGATGGTGCAGTTGGCATCGTAGGTGTCATAGATATAGCCGACCGCCCGCTCCGCCCAGATCTCGTCCGTGATCCGCACGATATAGTTGACGATGTCGGTGAAGCGGCTCTCGAATCCGGCCATCGGCTGGTTCGGTGCAGGCCGCGCCGGGCGCCCGCCATCGCCTTGGCGCAACAGGGTAACGGATGGGCGCCGGGGCAGCTGGAATGGAAGGCTGTCGGTCACGCTGTTCCCGCCGCCAGCAGCACGGCGTCGCACGGGCCGATCCCCAGGGCCTGCGCCAGAGCCGGTTCCACCAGGGCTTCGCCATTTTCCGCCATCCGGGCAAGGCCGGCGGCAACGCGGAAAGCGCCCGCTTCGCCTGCGCTCACCAGCGAGGGCGCTCCCCCGGGTTCCACCCCCGCGACGGTGGCGGGCCGTGCTTCCCTCAACGTACGGATCAAATCGATCTGGGCGACAAGGGTTGGGCCGCCGTCGAAGATGTCCACATACCCATCGTCCAGGAAGCCCTCTGCCAGAAGCATGGCGTGTGCGGCCAGCCCGTCCCGGTGGGGGCGGCCCAGCGCGGCCTGCGCTGCCTCCGGCAGCATGGAGATGTAGATCGGATAGCGCGGGCCCAGGTCCGCGATGAACTGGTTGCCGGATATTGCCCCATGCCGGTCGGCATCGGCAAAATCCATGTCATAGAAATGGCGTCCGATCGTTTCCCACACGGGCGAACGGCCCGCATCGTCCTGCCAGCCGCGCAACTCGGCTATGACCCGCCTGCCGAACCAGCTTCGGTGCTGCGCCATGAAGAGATAGCGGGACCGCGCCATCGTCTGGCCCAGGTGCCGGCCGCGGTGGCGGGGATCGACGAACAGCCCGCCCACTTCGCATTCGCCATCGAAATCATTGGCCAGGTTCAGCAGCTTCTGCCCCCGCTTGCGCCCCAGCGCACGGGACACAGCGGATTGGCGGGTGATGCGATAGCTGTAGAACGGCCACTCGATCCCGATGCGCGCAAAGATGAGTCCGGTCGCGACAAGCTCGTCCTTCAGCTCGGCAACCAGCATGATGGCGGCCCCTTCCTCGCGCGCGGCCTCGGACCCGATCGCCCGCTCCGCTGCCGCGATGCGTTGAGCCAGCGTGTCCCGGTCGGGCGGAAGATTGGTAAGCCCGCTGCCGCCCCGCTCCACCAGCGCCAGCACGGCATCCAAATCCGCCGCGCGGACCGGCCGAACAACTGGAATATCGTCTCCCATCCCGGCGGTGTATCAGGTTTGCATTCGCAGTCAATGAAGGTTACACGAAGGGATCACGCTTATCGAGGGAGGGGCATTCGCGATGTTAAACCGGATTGCCCGGACCGGAATCGCCGGGCCATCAGCCGCAACGGCCAGAGGCGCGCCCCGCTGATGACACTCCCGATGACCCCGCCGCCGCTCAGCGTCCGCGAGAAGGTGTCCTATGGTCTCGGCAGCACGGCCGAAGCGCTGGCGTTCGTGACCACCAGCAGCTTCCTGATGCTGTTCTACAACCAGGTGCACGGCATCCCGGCCCACCAGGTCGGCACGGCCCTGGCCGCCGGGTTGATAGTCAACGCCGTCTTCGATCCGCTGGTAGGCTCCTGGTCGGATCGCACCCGCAGCCGCTGGGGGCGCCGACACCCGTTCATGTTCGGCGCCGTGCTGCCGGCAGCCTTTCTCTATTGGGCGGTTTTCAACCCTCCGGAAATCGGCAACATGGGCCAGCTGATCTGGCTGGCATTCGCAAACACCATGCTGCTGCAGGTGATGACGCTCTATCATACGCCGCACTTGGCACTCGGCGGAGAGTTGTCGCAAGACTATCTCGGCCGCACCAGCGTGATGGGCTACAACACCTTCTGCCTCTGGCTGGGCGACACCATCGGCTGGCTGCTCGCCTTCAGGGTCTTCTTCGCCGCGACAGATGAATTCCCCAATGGCGCGCTCGACCCGTCCCGATGGCCCCCGTTTTCCACCTCCATAGCCATCATGATACTGCTTCTGCTGGCCTATTCCAGCCTGTCCACCCGGCATCGCATACCCTATCTGCCGCAACCGATCCCCGGTCAGCCCGGCTTCGGCCTCAGGGAAATGTTCCGCGACATCGGCCGGGCTCTCGCCAACCGCAACTATGTCGTGCTGCTGATCGGCATGTTCTTCCTGTCGCTGATGACAGGCGTCCGCATGGGGCTCTGGCTCTATTCCGCAACCTTCTTCTGGCAACTGACCAACAACGACATCAGCCTGTTCGTCATCGGCAGCTTCGCGGGCTATCTGTTCGCTGCCTTCGCGGTCAAACGGCTGCATGCGCGGTTCGACAAGCGATGGACGGGGGCGGCGGCGCTGATGCTCTACAGCGTCGGCCCGGCCTTGCCGCTGGCGCTGGGGTATTTCGGGATATTGTCGGCCGACACCCCCAACATCCTGGCCATCCTGATCGCCTTCTCGATCCTGCAGCACCTGCCCTACAGCCTGATGATAACAACGGTCTCGTCCGCGCTCGCCGACATCGCCGACGAAAACCAGCTGAAATACGGCCTGCGCCAGGAGGGCGTTCTCTATGCCACCCGTACCTTCTTCGCACGGGTCGACCAGGCGCTGGGCACCGCTCTTGCCGGCTTCGTGCTGACCTGGATCGCATTCCCGGCCAACGCCAAGCCGGGCGAGGTGCCGGAGCCCGTGCTGATGGGATTGGCTGCGGCTTTCGCGCTCTCGGCCATTCCCGGTCTCATAGCCGGGGTGTTCTACGGCATGCTGCGGGTAACCCGCGCAACCCATGATGCGACGCGCAGCGCGCTGGACGCGCAACAGGCAGCCAAGACGTGAGGCATGCGCGCTATTGATGCGCCAGCCGCAGGCCGGGCCGGTCCCAACGCGCCCGCACCAGCCGTCCGGTTCCCGACAGCGTGACATAGACGTCGCGCAGATCGCTGCCGCCGAAGGCGAGGTTGGTGGTGAACGGGTCGTCCGTGGGATGGAAGGCGACAGCCGTTCCATCCGGTGCGAACACCTGCACGCCCCCCCTGCCAAGCGTCGCGATGCAGATATTCCCGCCAGCCTCCACCTTCAGGCTGTCGAACCCCTGTTCCACGCCGCCGCGGGCGATCCACTCCCCGGTCATCCGGCGCACACCCGGCCTCAGGGCCAGGCGGCCGGGCGCGTCGATATCGAAACGCCACAAGGCGCCGGAAGGCGTTTCCGCCACATAAAGCTGACGCCCGTCGGGCGAGAAGCCGATGCCGTTCGGGCCTTCCATGGGAAACATCACCTCGCGGCACTCGGACCCGTCGCACCGGCCATAGAAGATGCCGGTCAGGTCGCGCTGCCGCCCCACGATCTTGCCATTGTCGGTGAACCAGAAGCCGCCATGGCTGTCCAGCACGATATCGTTCGGCGCCCGCAGCGGCACGTCCCCGGCGGCATCGTACAGCCGCTCCACCTTGCCGGTCGCAAGCGCCACCCGCTGGATGCAGCCGCCCACCCAACCCTCCGGCGCGGGGCCCACCAGCGTCAGCCCCTGCCAGGTCCGGGTGGTGATGCCGCCATTGTTGCACACGTACAGAAAGCCATCCGCCGAAAGCGCCATGCCGTTCGGGCCGCCGCCCGTGGCCGCGAACAGGTCACGCGCGCCGTCCGCCTTCACGCGGGTAATTGCGCCGTTCGGAATCTCGCAGAGCAGCACGCTGCCGTCGTCCAGCACGACAGGGCCTTCGGGAAAGGCCAGGCCATTGGTGATTTCGGTCCACATCATTCAACCTTCCGAACCTGCGCAGGCCAGCCCCCGCGCGTCCCCCTGATCCTCAAGGGCAGGGCCGCAAAAACTGTCCCGCACGCCGAACCGGTCCAGCCGGTATGGCGCAGGCGGGATGTGGGGCGCCCCACCGGTCAACATCTCGGCAATCAGCTGCCCGCTTGCAGGCGCTCCGATCATCCCGTCGTGACCATGGCCGACTGCTGCGAAGATGTGTCGATGCCCGGGAACGGGGCCGATAGCCGCAACGCTATCCGGTAGCGAGGGCCGCGCACCCATCCATCGGGTCGCGCTGGAGAATCGAAGCGCCGGGAGAAGCGCGCGGGCTCGCGCCAGGATCAGGTCTGCGCGGCTCCATTTCGGGGGCGCATCAGGTGCAGCGATCTCGATTGTGCCGGCCAGGCGCAGCCCGCCGGCAATAGGGGTCAAGGCAAATCCACCAGCGCGGTGAATCACGCCCATCGGAAGTGCAACAGACGGCGCCTCCAGTTGCAGATGATAGCCTCTCTCGGCCGCCAGCGGTATCCTCGCCCGCAGTTCGCGCAGCAGGTGTCGGCTGCCGATGCCAGCGGCGATCACCGCTGCTGCGGCTTCGCTGGGCCCGGCATCCGTGACGACCAGACAGCCGCCGGCCGTCGAGGTTATCCCGACCACCTGCACCTTTTCCAGCCTTCCACCTTGGGCCAGCACGCGCGCCCCGAGCGCTGCACAAAGCGCAGCAGGATCGTGGCAATGGGCATGGCCGGGAAAGAACAGCGCGCGTTGGAGGCTGGGCATGAGGCCCGGGACCAGCGCGTCGAGGCCGGCTCGATCCACCATCTCCGCAGCAATGCCGAGTTGCTTGCGGATCTGCGTGGCCCGGCGTTCTGCAGGGGTCGGTTCCTCACCCGGCAGCAGCGTCAGTCCGCCCGCTTCGATGATGTGCCGATGATAGTCGTTCCCCAGCAGCGTGCGGTAATGTGCGAGCACGTTGCTGTGCAGGGCCCGCAGTGCAAGGATGCTGCGCCAGGCTGCGGCCATGCGGCTTGCCGCCAGCCAGCGCCAGAGAAACGGCAGCTCCCTCAGCGCGTCGGCCGGTCGAACAGACAGCGGGGAGTCCGACGCCAGGAGCCATCGGGGGACCTGGCTCGGCATGCCCGGCATTGCCACTGGCAGATGTGCATCCGCGTTGATCAGCCCGGCATTTCCATAGGAACATCCCTGCCCAAACCCGAGCGGGTCGAACAGACGGACACGCGCTCCTCTCGCCTGCAACGCGAGTGCCGAGCACAGCCCCACAATCCCGGCCCCGATGACAATCACATCCGCTGGTGGCGGCGCGCGCACTGCTCAGCCCAGATAGGCCGTCGACACGATTTCGATCCGCATGACGGGGTTCAGCAATGCCTTCACCACGACGGTCGCCCGGTTCGGGTAGGGCTTTGGCATGAATTCCCGGTAGACAGCATTCATTCCTGGCCCATCCTCCAGATCGATGAGGTAGATCCGTGTCTGCACGACATCGGCGAGCGTGCCGCCGCCAGCCTCCACCGCCAGCTTGAGATTTTCGAGGCACCTGCGCGTCTGGAGCGCGATATCACCCACCAGCATCTCGCCTGAAACAGGGTCTTTTGGCGTATGCGCCATGAACAGGAACGGCCCGGCACGAACGGTTCCATTGACCGGGCCGGCGGAAGGGACAATTCCCGTATCAACAACTTCGAACATCGACATGACTCCTGCACAAGAACGACGAAAACAACGCGGAAAGCGACACTTGCAGCACCGCCGAGATCGACTGCAACCTCGAAAGCGCTGGCGAGATGCCGCCATTCTTCGACAATATGCCGTTCGATATGCCGGCAGCGTTGGCCAGATCGGCAACCGACAGATCGTGCTGGCGTCGCAACATAGGCATCTGGTTGCCAGGCGCGCGCTCAAGATTGCAGTCGGGCATCAGAGGAGCCGCCGATCCGGTACGATGCTCGATCACGCCCTGTGCTTCGGAGCAGTCAGTGATGCTGTTGGCCTTTCCGCAAGCGACGTGCGCGAGCCCTATAGTATCAAGGCTCGATGCGGAAGACTTATCGAGTTCGGCCTGCAGGCCGTCGCACTTGCGGTGTTCCGTCGGCGGTGCTGTCCAGCGACGCTGGACACACCCTAGTCGCGGAACACGACTGTCTTGCGCCCGTTCGCCAGTGAGCGACCGCCAAGGTGGAAGCGCACCGCCCGGGCCAGCACACGCCGCTCGATGTCGCGGCCTTTGCGGACAAGATCGTCGGGCGTGTCTGCATGGCTTACGGCTTCCACGTCCTGCGCGATGATCGGGCCCTCATCCAGATCAGCGGTGACATAATGGGCAGTTGCACCGATCATCTTCACGCCGCGGGCATGCGCCTGATGATACGGCTTTGCGCCCTTGAAGCCTGGCAGAAAGCTGTGATGAATATTGATGCAGCGCCACGACAGATAGGCCGCCATGTCATCCGACAATATCTGCATATAGCGCGCCAGGATCACCAGCTCCGCCCTGCTGTCCTCGACGATTGCCTTGACCAGTGCCTCTTGACAGCTTTTGCCATCCCTGGCGATCGGGAGAAAGTGAAATGCTATGTCCCCAAAATCGCTCCGGGAGAAATTTTCCTGCGGATGGTTGGAAATGATGCCGACGACCTCCATCGGCAGCTCCCCGATGCGCCAGCGATACAGCAGGTCTAGAAGGCAGTGATCGGATTTCGACACCATCAGCAGGACGCGCAGACGATATGCTTCCGGCCGGATGGACCAGTCCATGGCGTAATGCGCGGCGATCGGGCCAAATCCCTCCCTGATAGCATCGCCGGCGACAGTGGAAGGCACGTTGAAGACGATCCGCATGAAGAAGCGGCCGGTTTCGGTGTCGTCGAATTGGTGCGCCTCCAGGATATTGCCGCCGTGGGCAAAAAGCTCGGCGGTGACCCGGGTGACGATCCCGGGTTGATTCGGGCACGACAGCGTCAAGAGGTAGCGAACGTCGGACATGCAGGGCCTGCTATCTTGAGGGCTGTTACAGATCAGAGCGCCGCGATGGTGGCGTCGATCCAACGGCGAAAACTGGCCGTGGAGTTGACCCGGTTCGGTGGACAGGTCAACTCCACCGCGCAACTGCGGAACCTGATTGCCCGCTACTTCCGCGATACCCGAGGCGCTGCGGTCCGGTTGCAGGACCTGCAACCCCCGTCTGGCAATGCGCAGCAGCACGCCAACGAATGCCATCGTCGGAGAGCCGGCCGCCGACGCGCCCGAACCGGTCGACCGAGGAAAAAACGGGGCGCGGAGGCGGGGAGGGGGGCAGCGTCAGGGCCCGACCGGCTGCTGATATCGGGTCAGGCCCGCGTCACGCCCAGCCCCAGCCCGCCGTCCACGTCCAGGATCGCGCCCGTCACCCAGTCGGCGG
>JBBRKH010000077.1:0-8352 GCA_038217965.1 Sphingomonadales bacterium
AGCCATATCATCCCGGTGATGGTCGGAGACCCCCACCACGCCAAGATGATCAGCGACTGGCTGCTGGCGAACCACGGCATCTACGTGCAACCCATCAACTACCCCACCGTCCCCGCCGGCACCGAGCGGCTGCGCATCACGCCGTCACCGGTGCACACAGACGGCGACATAGACCGGCTGGTATCCGCCCTGTCCGACATCTGGTCGGAATGCGCCCTCGCCCGCCGGGAAATGGCGGCCTGAGCGCCAGGCAGCGGGTTCTCTTCACTGCATTTTCTTTCCCCCCGCATGAGCGCAGCGAATGCGGAGTGGCTAGGGGGGAATTCTCGCAGCACGCACTGCTCCGTCTGTCAGTTCGTGAAAGGTCGGTTCAGCCGCACGATGCCGAGGTTCAGCACGGCAGCGAAGCTGACCCAGACAATGTAGGGCAACAGCAGCCATGCAGCGAGGCTTGAGAGCGGTGCGACGGTGTGGATGGCCCACAGGATGGAGAGCCAGAATGGGACGATTTCGATGAGCGACCAGTCGGGGCGTTTCAGCCAGAAGAAAAGCGGGCTCCAGGCGAAATGGAGCAGGGCACTGACCACGAAGACGAGGATCACGCGGTTCTTCGTCGCGGCGTCCGGCGCGGCATCCCAGGCGATCGCGGCGGATGCGGCGGCGGCGGCGAGGATGAGGGTCCAGGCCGGTCCGAACAGCCAGTTGGGGGGTTGCAGTCGGGGCTTTTTGAGGTCGCGATACCAGGGGCCGATTTCGGTCATGAGCCCGCCGGCTGCCGCGAGGATCAGCGCGCCGCCGCCGGCCACAAGATAGGGTATCAGCATGGGCTTCCCCGTACTGGCGGCCGGGATTGAATCGCCTTCACAGGGTGCTACACGCTTTGGCGTGCGTCGCCCATTCCCCTTTTCCGCAATCGTTGGCCAGGGCGAGATGAAGCGCGCGTTGCTGATCGCTGCAGTCGATGCCCGCATCGGAGGCGTGATGGTGTTCGGCGACCGGGGAACGGGCAAATCGACCGCGGTGCGCGCGCTGGCCGCGTTGTTGCCGCCAATAAAGGTGGTCGCCGGCTGCCGGTATCAATGCGATCCCGATGGACCGGTGGTTTGCCCGGTGCCGTGCGATGCGCGGAAAGGCCGGACTCAGGCGGCGTCGGTTCCGGTGCCATTCGTCGATCTGCCGCTCGGCGCGACCGAAGACCGGGTGGTCGGCGCGCTTGATCTGGAGCGGGCGCTGGCCAGCGGCGAAAAGCGCTTCGAGCCCGGGCTGCTGGCCAAGGCGAATCGTGGATTTCTGTATATCGACGAGGTGAATCTGCTGGAAGACCACATCGTCGATTTGCTGCTGGACGTGGCGGCATCCGGCGAAAATCTGGTGGAGCGCGAGGGGCTGAGCGTGCGCCATGCGGCGCGATTCCTGCTGATCGGCAGCGGCAATCCCGAAGAAGGAGAACTCAGGCCGCAGTTGCTGGACCGCTTCGGGCTTTCGGTCGATGTGAAGACGCCAACCGATCTGGCCGGCCGGGTCGAGGTGGTGAAGCGCTGCGATGCCTACGACCGCGATTCCGCAGCGTTCTGCGACGAGTGGGCAACCGCGGATGCCGACATAGTGAAGACGATCGGCAAGGCGCGGGGCCGGCTGCCGAAAGTGGAGGTGCCCGATGCCATTCTGGAGCTGGGCACGCGGCTTTGCATGGCCACCGGGGCGGATGGCCTGCGTGGCGAATTGACCCTGATGCGTGCGGCGCGCGCCGTGGCGGCGCTGGAAGGGAAAAGGACGGTGCAGCGCCAGCATCTGGCCGAAGTGGCGCCGATGGCCCTGCGGCACCGGCTGCGGCGCAACGTGCTGGACGAAACCGGCTCCACCGTGCGGATTACGCGCGCCTTGGAAGAGCTGTTTTCGGCGTGAACAGGATGGCGGCAGCGGAGCCGGACCGGTGGCTCGATGCGCTGCTGGCGGCGGAATTGCTGGCGCATGATCCGCAGCATTTGCGCGGCTGCGTGGTGCGCGGAGCCGCTGGACCGGTGCGGGATTTCTGGCTGCAGCATTTTTGCCGCTGCCTGGCGCCGGGTGTCGCGGTTCGGCGGTTGCCGGCAGGTGTCGGAGACGAGCGCTTGATCGGCTCGCTGGATTTGTCGGCGACCTTGAGCCTTGGGCGGCCGGTGGCAGAGCGCGGGCTGCTGGCCGAGATCGACGGCGGCGTGCTGATTGTGCCGATGGCCGAGCGGATGGCGGACGCCGTGGCGGCGCGGCTTGTCGCAGCGCTGGACAGGGGGGTGATGGAGGATGCCTTCGGCGTTCCGCAGCCAGCGCGGTTTGCGCTGGTGCTGCTGGATGAGGGGGCAGCGGACGAGCGGTCGCCGGCCGCGCTGCTGGACCGGTTGGCATTCCATATCGATCTGGATGGGTTGCGGCCGGACATGGCACTGGAAGCGGAACAACCGCTGGCATTGGCCGATGCTATGCCTGGCGCCGCTGTGCTTGATGACGGCCATGCCGAGACTTTGCTCGGCGACGGCTATGCCGAGACTTTGCTTGGCGACGACCATGCCGAGACTTTGCTCGGCGACGGCCATGCCGAGAGTTTGTGCGCGGTGGCTGATGCCTTCGCAATCGCTTCGATCCGGGCACCGATGCTGGCGGCAAAGGCAGGGCTGGCTGCGGCGTCGATGGACGGGCGGGCGGTGACTGGCGAGGCCGATGTGCTGGTGGCGGCCCGGCTGGTGCTGGCGCCAAGGGCGACGCGCCTCCCACCGGCGCAGGAGCCTCCCGTCGAACCGCAGCCGCCACAGCAGCAGCCGGGCGACCAACCGGATACGCCGCAAGAGACCAGCGATCGGGCGGAAGACGAGGCGCAGACGCAGCAGGCGCTGACCGACCTGGTGGTCGAGGCGACACGGGCGGCACTGCCCGCCGGCCTGATGGCGGCGCTGGAAGCAGGGCGGCCGCCGCGCGGCAGCGCCATGGGCGGGCGCGGGGCGGGGGCGCTGCGCAAGACCCCGCGCAACGGGCGCCGGGCAGGGGTGCGCGCCGGCTTGCCGCGCAATGGTGCGCGGCTCGATCTGGTGGAAACGCTGAAGGTGGCGGCGCCCTGGCAGGTCTTGCGGCGGCGGGAGTCTCCGGATCGTGAGGGCGTGCTGGTGCGGCGCGATGATTTCCGCATCCGCAAGCTGGTGAAACGCTCGGAATCGACGACGATCTTTGTGGTGGATGCCTCCGGCTCGGCGGCGATTGCGCGGCTGGGCGAGGCAAAAGGGGCGATCGAGCTGTTGCTGGCGGAAGCCTATGTGCGGCGCGACGAGGTGGCGCTGATTGCCTTCCGCGGCGAGGGCGCGGAGGTGCTGCTGCCCCCGACGCGGTCTTTGCCGCGCGCGCGCCGGCGGCTGTGTGATCTGGCGGGCGGGGGCGGCACGCCGCTTGCTGCCGCCATCGAGGCGGCCGATGTGCTGGCGGCGGCCGTGCGGTCGAAAGGGCGCACACCGCTGCTGGTGTTCTTAACCGACGGACGGGCTAACATAGCGCGGGATGGTTCGCCCGGTGGTGCGAGGGCACTGGACGAGGCGCTGGTGGTTTCGCGCCGCATCCGAGCGGCGGAACTGGCAACGGTGTTTATCGACACGGCCGCGCGGCCACGCGCCGAGGGGCCCGGCCTCGCGGCTGCGATGGGCGCGCGCTATGTGGCGTTGCCGCGGGTGGAAGCCGGAGCGGTGTGCGCAGCGGTGAAGGCGGCAAGATGAACGAGAAGCCGGTCTGGGATGTGGAGGGCAAGGCGTGGCCGAACCGCGCGTCGAGCCGCTTCGTGATTGCGGATGGCCTGCAATGGCATGTGCAGGTGATGGGCGCGGGGCCGGTGCTGCTGCTGCTGCATGGCACCGGGGCGGCGTCGCACAGCTGGCGCGATGTGGCGCCGCTGCTGGCGCCGCATTTCACCGTGGTGGCGCCCGATCTGCCGGGGCATGGCTTCACGGCGACTCCACCAAGCATGGCACTGCCGGCGATGGTGCGCAGCATCGCGGCGCTGCTGGACGCGCTGGAGATGCAGCCGGCGATGGTGGCGGGGCATTCGGCAGGCGCCGCAATCGCCTTGCGGATGGTGCTGGACGGGCGGATCGCTCCGAAGGCTGCAGCCAGCATCGGCGGCGCGTTGCTGCCGTTTCCGGGCATCGGCGCGATGTTGTTTCCAGCGATGGCGAGGCTGCTGTTCGTCAACCCGTTCATGCCGCAGCTGTTCACAATGCGGGCGCGGGCGCCCGGCGAGGTGGAGCGGTTTCTGGAAAAGAGCACCGGTTCGAAGATCGATGCAGCCGGCACGCTGCACTATGAGCAGTTGTTCCGCTCGCCGGGGCATGTGTCGGCGGTGCTGGGGATGATGGCAAACTGGGATCTGGTGCCGCTGGAGCGCGATCTTGGCCAGCTTGCCGTGCCGCTGGAGCTGCTGCACGGCGAACGTGACAAGGCGGTGCCGGTTTCCGTCGCCCGTGCGGTGGCACGCAAGGTGCCTGGTTGCGAACTCGGCATCCTGCCCGGTCTCGGGCATCTGGCGCATGAGGAGCAGCCCGGGCTGATTGCCGAGCGGTTGCTTGGGCAGGCGCGCAGGGCCGGAGTGCTGGCAGCATGATCGATCCGCAATATTATGGGCTGGTGGAGATTGTCGCCGGTGGGGTCATCGTGCTCGGTCTGGCGTTCTGGCAGCTTTGGGGGCTGCGCAAGCTGGAGAAGGAGCGCGAGCGGAAGCGTGACAAGGACGGCATCGGTTAGGCCTTGCGCGGCATCCGGTAGGGCAGCATCCACTGCATCGGCCTTGAGCGAAACCGGCTGAGCGAAAGGCTTTCATGGACGCCGATGGCGCGCTGGCCTTCGATCTGCGTGGCCAGCGCCGAGCGGGAATAAAACGGCGTATCCTCCCAGGTTTTCAGAATCTTCGCCTGGCCCCAGGTGTCGGATCGGGTGTGGCGCGGCATCAGCCAGCAGGTGGGCAGCAGCGGCGACCGTGGCGGCGCTTGCAGTGCGCGGGGCTGGCCGTCGGCGCCGAACATCAGGCTGAGTGCGAAATCGCTGCCGTCGCGGCGGCGGCCTTCATAGAAAACCGCCGTTTCGCGCCCGACATGCGCGCGCGACCACTGCCAGTCGATGAAGCGGTCTTCCATCGGCTCGCTGCCGAAATTGCTGTCGATATAGGCGTCTCCGCGCCAGCGAACGCCCGGCGAGGGCATGTCCACCTCGATCCGCGCCCGGGTGGCAATCGGCTGCCAGCGATGACGGCCCTGCGGATCGAGATCGAAGCCGCGCTGCACGAGCGATTCGGGATGGATGCGAACCTGCCCGCGCACCTTCTGGCCGAACACGGCGCCCTGCTCCTCGATTTCGACGGACAGCATCTGGTCGTCCCAGTGCAGGCTGCTGGGGCCGATGGCGAGCGTGCGCGCATCGCGCCTCAGGGACTGCGCACTGCGCTCGGTCATCGTCCAGCGGCCTTTTCGCGGCGAGTAGAGCGCGACGTTGAGGGCAACATGGTCTTCCGGGGACTGTTTGCCGGCGCGGACATAATAGGGTGAGAACACGCTTCCGATGAAGGCGATGATGGTCAGACCATGGTGGCCGTCGTCGCTGATGGCGTCGACATACCACCAGCAATAGCCGCCGGATGGAACAGGCGCATCGAAGTGCGGTCCTGCATGAGCGCATGGCTGGCCAACCGCCCCGACAGGGCTGCCATCGGCACGCCCGCTCCCGGGTGTGTCGCGCCACCCGCGAGATACAGGCCGGGGA
Organism: Sphingomonadales bacterium; assembly: GCA_038217965.1. Lineage (GTDB taxonomy): Bacteria > Pseudomonadota > Alphaproteobacteria > Sphingomonadales > Sphingomonadaceae > Sandaracinobacteroides. The sequence continues at coordinate 5,767 of JBBRKH010000077.1, forward strand.
TCCGGGTTTTCGATCCCGGCCGGAGGAAGGAGGCCGCCCACCCGTGCGAGGCCCGTCCATAAAGGGCTCCACCCGTCGACGGAAACCGGCTCTCGTAGTCGACGGGCGTTGTCAAAACTCGCGCTTCGGGCTTCCATCGGACGCAGAGCCCGGAGCGCTGCAGGAAGCTCAGCATCCGCGTTTCGCATGTGTCGATCTCCGTTTGGGTGAGGCTGTCGGGCGCATCGCCGCGGGGCGGCGCGTTGACTATGATCTGCAGGCGCTCGGGGCCGCGGGGCGCAAACCCTTGCGCGTTGCGATCCTGCGCGCAGACATAGACGCTTGGGGATCCGGGAAGCCGCCCATTCGCAAGGTCTGCGAACTCGCGGGCGTAATCCTCTGAAAAGACTATATTGTGCCGCTGCAGCGGTGCGCCGCCGGTGTCCGCAAGCACTGCCCATGTGAGCGCCGATAGCGAGCGGGCTGGCGGTTTCAGCGTGCGGCATGCGCGCATCGCGGCCTTGCCGAAGCGACCGTCGGCGAGCGCCGAAGGGTCGGCATTGGCGATGATGCTGTCTGCGGCAATCTGCTCGCCGCAGTCGAGCGCGACGCCGGCGGCCCGGCCCGACTGCGTGAGGATGGCGGCAACATTCGTATTATAACGGAAGCGGGCGCCGTGGTAATGCGCAACATCGGCGAGCGCTTGCGCGATGCGGTGCAGGCCACCTTCCACCAGCCAGACGCCGCTGGCTTCGACATGCGCGATCAGCATTAGGGTGGCGGGCGCCTTGAACGGCGAGGAGCCGCAATATGTTGCATAGCGGCCGAACAACTGCATCAGGCGTGGATCGCGAAAATGGCCGCCTAGCGCGCTCCACAGCGTTTCGTAGGGGCGGGTCGCCTGCAGTTCGGCGAGTCGCGACAGGCCGAGCCGCCAGGTGAGGCCGATCGGGCTGGTGCGCGGTCGGCGCATGAAGCTGCCGTAGAGTGTGGCGTGGATGCGCGCGGCTTCGGCGGAAAAGGCATCGAAGCCGCGCGCTTCGGCGGCGCCGGCAAAGCGGCCGATGGCGTCGCGGCTTTCGGCATGGTCGGCGTGCAGATCGAGCGTGTCGCCCTCTGCCCAGCTGTGCCGGGCGAGCGTGGTGGCCCGGGTGGTGGTGATGTGGCTGGCAAAGCTGCTGCCGGCTTCGTCGAAGATTTCCTCGAACAGGTGGCGCATGGTGAACACGGTGGGGCCGGCTTCTATGCTGGCACCGCCGGCCGAGACGTTGCGCATCTTGCCGCCGGGGTGGGCCGCGCTTTCCACCACCGTGACATCGAGGCCGCGGGCGGCGAGCAGGGCAGCAGCAACAAGGCCGCCGATGCCGGCGCCGATCACCACAACCTTGTCTTCCCCCATCGATGCGGCTCCCCTCTTTGGCCGGGCGTTGACGGCAGGCTAGCATCTGTCCAGATGGGTTGACATCAAAAAATGCGCGGCGGCTTGTCAGCGCCGGAGACGGGGAGGGCAATGGCAGGCGAGGCGCGACAGGACTGGCGGGATCGCTGGACGCTGTGGCGCAATCGCGTGCTCGCGAATCGCGGTTTCCAGCGATGGGCGGCGCGGTTCCCGCTCACGCGGCCGGTGGCGCGGAGCAGGGCGCGCAGCCTGTTCGATCTGGTGGCGGGGTTCGTTTACACCCAGGTGGCCTTTGCCGGAGTTCAGCTGGGCCTGTTCCGGCTGCTGGAAGCGGGCCCGAAATCGGTGGAGCAGGTCGCCGCTGCCACCGACCTGCCAATCGAAGGGGCGGAGCGGCTGCTGCTGGCGTCGGCATCGCTGGGGCTGACGCAGCAACTGCGGAGCGGACACTACACGCTGGGGCAGACGGGCGCCGCGCTGGTCGGCAATGGCGGGATCGCCGACATGATCGCCCACCATGCGCACCTCTATGCCGATCTGGCGGACCCGGTGGCGCTGCTGCGGCGTGGCGGCGGGGGCAAGCTGTCGGGCTATTGGCCCTATGCGCAAGGAGCGGGCGCCACGGACGGCAGCGGGGTTGCCGGATATTCGGCGCTGATGGCGGCCTCCCAGCCACTGGTGGCCGAGCAGGTGCTCGATGCGCATGATTTTTCCTGCTACCACAAGCTGCTGGATGTCGGCGGCGGTGAGGGCGCTTTCCTGCAGGCCGTGGCAGCGCGGCATCCGGCGCTGTCGTTGATGCTTTTTGATTTGCCCGCCGTGGCGGCGCGGGCGCAGGCGCGCCTGGGGCCGATGCTGGAGGCCATCGGCGGATCTTTCTGCGAGGATGCGTTGCCGCAGGGCGCCGACATCATCACGCTGGTGCGCGTGCTGCACGATCATGACGACGATGTGGTGATGCAACTGCTGAAAAAGGTGCGCACGGCGCTGCCGCCGGGCGGCACGCTGCTGGTGGCCGAGCCGATGGCCGGGACGAGGGGCGCCGAGCCGGTCGGGGAGGCCTATTTCGGCTTTTATCTGCTGGCGATGGGATCTGGTCGGCCGCGCACGGCAGAAGCGCTGTCCGGGATGCTGCGGGCCGCCGGCTTTTCAGGCGTGCGACAAATTCCCACTGCATTGCCACTGTCGGCACGTGTGTTGGTCGGCAA
>JBBRKH010000078.1:0-8300 GCA_038217965.1 Sphingomonadales bacterium
GGCCCCATATCGGATCGATCGTGACATTCGGGGGTGCCGGCTGCCACGGCGACACCCGTGCGCCGGGGCATGCGCGGGCCATCAGCGCATCCGTTTCCGGCGCGATCGGGCCGGTTGCCTGCGGCCGCAGCCAACCTTTTGCATCGCGCGCGAGTCGAATCGCCGGATCGATGCCCGCGCACAGGCCGCAGCCGCTGCAAGTCTGCCCGCGCATTACCCGCTGCAGTGTCGGCGGCAACGCGTTCACGCGCGAAGCTTCAGCGAGGCAAGGGTTTCGGCAAGCACGGCAACATAGGTTTCCAGGCCCTTTTCCACCGCAGCGCCACCGCGCGAGATATCGGCCGCGAGCTCGGCCCGCCTGTCGAACGCATCGATGGCGGTGGCCACCGCCTGCTCGGTTGTGAAGCCCTTGGCTGGCACCAGCCAGGGATAGGACAGGGCCTGGTAGAGCCCTTCGAACTTGCGGCTGTAGCTGACCGGCAGCACCGGCACACCCGACGAATAAGCAGCGATGGTGGCATGCATCCGCGCACCGACAAGCAAATCCAGACCGGAAATGTGCGACTTTGCAGCAGACGGCGAAGCAAAGTTCGGCACGCGCACGAGCGCTGGATAGCGCGCCTTCAAGGCATCGGCGGCAGCGCCATCATCATCGGACAGCAGCAGAGGGGCATTCACATGGCAGATCAGCTCCACGCTTGTGCCCGGCCGCGCCAGCATGGCTTCGATGAAGCGGTGCGTGAATTCGCGATAATCTATTGTCAGGCCGAATTCGTTCGCGCCGGTATAGCCGCCGCCATAGAGCAGGCCCGACACATTGATGCCGACGCGCGTTCCCGGCCCTTTGGGCGCCTGCGTGAAAGGCAGCGCAAACGCCACGTCGATCGCCTGATACGCACGCGCCCGCGGTGCGATCGTTGCCAGCGCGGCCATGGAAAGCGGATCACGCGCGAAAACTGCCAGCGCGCGCTCCATGGCACTGCGGGCAAGGCTCGTGTGCGGCTGGCGGCTGAACGGCCCGATTGTCTGCGGCGACAGGATCAGCGGCACACCGCGCAAGGCGCACAGCCGCTTCCCCAGGATCATGTAGGCAAAGCGTTTGTCGGGATAGATGTCCGTGAAGCTGTCACCGGCGCCGATGTCCAGCATCAGATCGATGCTGCCCAGAGCCTTCCAGTAGCCACTTGGGGAAAGCATATATCTGCCGGTGAATGCATTGCGCGCAACTATACCTCGGGTGATGTAGGGCGTTTCGGGGTCATTGTATTTGAACAGGTGAAATGCAGCCCGCATCCCCACGCGCGCGGCCGAACGCTCCACCAGCGCCATGTTCCCAGCCGTCAGGGCGCCGACACCGAGATTTCCGCTGTTGTCGCTGTGCCACAACAAGCCCACCTGGACGACCGGCACTGCATGTGCGTCGACACTATGTTCGCCAGTCCCGGCCATGCGATTGCAGATCCCGCTATCAATTGCAGATGTTCAGGTTCGTGGTGTGCCGGGAGTATCGAAAACACCCCCGGTTCGCCACGACCGACTGGCTGTCGCCGGCCAATTTAGCCGGCAGGAGGCACTGCGGGCTCTCCGACCGGCGGAGGCAGCGCGCCGCCAGCCACTGGCACAGCCGGCGCAAGTTGCGGGTTTGCCAATGTGGGTGCAGCCACCGTCCCGGGGCCGGTCGGCGTTGTGCCGGCAAGTGCCTTGGCCGGCGCCGGTTTCGGCACGGTCGGCTCCCAGCCATCCTGGAAGGTCACATTGTCCTTCGCCAGCTTGCGCTGCGCATCCCGCTCGGCAGCAAGCGCCTTCTGAACCTTCTGATTGCGAATGAAATTCGACGCATAGGTGCGCGCCTTCTCGCCGGTGAACGGGATGACTCGCGTTTCCTTGACCTCGTTCACCACCATGACCGGTGCCGGCGCACCTTGCGGCTGATTGGCAAACATGAAGAGCTCGTTCGGATTCTTTTCCAGCACCTTCGTCACTTCGCGGATGAAGTCGGGATTGGCGCCAAGCGAATCAAGCGACGCCGGCTGCCGGCGGAATTCGATGTTGGCGCCACTCAGGATGGCTTCCACCGCTCCCATCGTCTTGGCGTTCTGAAAGCCCAGTGTGGCAATGTTCTCCGGCCGCAGGAACTGGATTTGATCCAGCACGAAGAATTTGCGCTCGCGGAACAGGAAGGGGTTGTCGTCGACGAACTTGTCGACTTCCTGGCGGCTTGGTTGCGGCACCTTGGCGGCGATATCGGATGCCAGTGCCTGCACATGCAGCTGCTCGTCGGTGCGCCGCTGCATCAGCTGGAATTGCGGCTTCTTGTCCAGCTCCCGAACCATGGCAACCTGCATCAGCATGCGGCGCTCGACGATGTTCGCAAGCGCCTGCTTTTCGGCTTCGCGGCGCGGCATGTTGGGCGGAATCTGGGTGCCCTGCAGCTCGGCATTCACTTCCAGCGCCGTGATGTCTTCGCCGTTCAGGCGGGCGACGACCTGGCCGGTCGGCTTGTCGGCATCTGCGCCGCCCTTGTCACCGCAGGCCACCAGCAGCGTTGCAGCCACGCCGAGGAGCAGCAGCCCCCGTAGTGCAGGCCGTTGACCAAGCTGCCGTGCAGGCTGCGAAACTCCGCGCAATGTTCTGATCATAGCCATCCCTTCATCTAAATTCGCATGCATCAACTGCGCGACCGTAAACCTCGCAACCGTCAACCGCGAGACATCCCGAGCAGCGCCCTCGTCATCACCGCAGCTTTCCGCGGTTGCCGGCGCAGGATGCGCCGGCAGATAAGCGCCACACCCAGAGGATATTGCAGCGGCCAGAGCAACGGGAAATTGCGGCGATAGAATTTGATCCGGCTGCGCATCAGATAATATTCCGATGATTCAGACCGTTGACCGGCCTTGCCCGACGATCCGATCGACCCACCTTCCTTGTGATAGATGACGGCGCCGTGCGCAAAGGCGATCGCAAACCGGCCACGGTTGCGCACCGACCAGTCCATCTCTTCGAAATAGAGGAAATAGCTTTCCTCCATGTAGCCCACGGTTTCCAGAAACGCGCGGCTGACAATGAGCGAGGCTCCCAGCACGAAATCGGTGTCCATTGCCACCTTCTTGGGATCGAACGGCCGGGTTATCGGCTGGTCGGAGCCGATGCCCTTGCTCATCCCTGTGAGCAGTTTGAAGCGCGAACCGTTCAGCTGCTGCCAGGTGCCCGGGCGGTGATAATAGCGCACCTGCGTGCCGCACATCCCCACCTTGTGGGTGGCATCCATGCGCGCCAGCACAGCCGACGGCGCGCCCGGATCGATAACGGTATCGTTGTTCAGACACCACATGTAGGCGATCTGCGGATCTTTCATCGCATGCCTGAGGCCGACATTGTTGCCGCCGGAGAAGCCGCGGTTCTCGGCCGACGCGATAAGGGTCAGCACTTCGCTGCCGGGCGCCGCTTCCAGCGCCTCGGCATCGGAAATGACCCGCAGAGGCACCGGTTTCTGCACCGGCAGTGCCGTCAGGCGGCGCATCGGCCCGACCGGCGGCTCGTAGGGCGCTTCCCCCGACGCCCAGCTCTGCAGGCGGGCAATGGAATCATCTTCGGATCCATTGTCGACTATGATGATCCGCATCGGCGTGTCCGTCCGCAAAAGGGATTCCAGACATTCGATGGTGTCTTCCGGCCGGTTCCAGTTGATCATGACAATCGCCAGACGCGCGCGATTGCCGCCGATCTGCACAGCCGTCGGCGCCGGGCCGGTCCTCGTCAGATTGCTGGCCGGCGCACCACTGGCGGTTTGCCCTGCGAGCTCTGCCACGCCTTCGTCGCCGCTGATATCCGGGAAACTTTTCGCCACTTTATCTGTTCCCCATTTCATCTGTTCCACTGCAGGGCACTGATTTCAGCATTCCTGCGCGCGATTCGCTGCATGTCAATAAAACGATTCCAGCGGGTTTGGAACAGGAACGCCAATCCCTTCACCCGGCCCGATACCCCATATACGCGCGGACTGAGCAGAAATTGCGGCGTTTGCACAACAGTCGCAAGCAACACCGCAATGGAGTACAAGGTCCAGCGCCAGCGGGGTTTTCCCGCCGCCTCGTCCGCCAGAAACTGGTGCTCCATGATCCTGCGCCACCGCTCGCGGGTCTCCTGGTGGCCGCTGCGGGCAGGATGGTAAACGATCATTGCGGGCACATATCGCGGTGGATGCCCCATCGCGCTCGCCCTCTGACCCCAGCTCTTGTCTTCGGCCGTGGCGATCGGGCCAAAGCCGCCCACCTTGTCGAACAGCGCCCGTGTGCAGGCAAGATTGCCCGATCCGGAAAATTTCTGCCGCTCGATGTACATTTTCTGCCGAAACGAGAACACCGCTTCGAATGCCTCCACGCCGGTTGGCTTGTGCGGATCCTTCATATCGATGCGCACATCGCCACCCACCGGCCGCGAAGGATCGGCCTCCGCCGCGACAACCGCCTGCTGCAGCCAATCGGCGGCTGCCCGGATGTCGGCGTCGATGAAGGCAAGAATGCCACCGCGCGACCGGCTGACGCCCAGATTGCGCGCCGGGCCGGGCCCGGGTTCCGGCTCGTGCAGAAAGAGCACATCCGGCCTGCCATCGATGATGGCTTTCAGCGGCATGCGCGAGCCATTGTCCACCACGACGATTTCGAACCAGCCGGAATCGAGCCGCTGGCCCGCCAGCGAATTCAGGCATTTCACCAACAGCTCCGGCGTGTTCAGATGCGGAATGATGACGCTGGCCCGCGGCGCACCCTGTTGCCCGGAAGCGCTCAAGATTGCTGCCATTCGCCAGAAAGCCGCGTCAGCCGCTCAACCGTGGGTTGCACCAGAGGATCAGGGGATTGTCGCGCGGTCACCACCGAACCGGCGCCTGCGGTGGCGATCGAAAAAGCGGTAACTGCAGGGCCCCGCTGCCACCCCGAAATCGGTTGCGAACCATAGTCGCAGCGGCAGACATTCATATTCGTGGCACCGCAGCAGGCGCAGCCCGGCATGATCGTGAAGCGCCTCGACGAGACCCATGGACCTGCGTCACCGGCCGGCCCGGGCCAGAGCGGCAGACAGGCCAAGCAGTTGCGCCACACCCTGGGTGCGAAACCGGTAGCGCGGCTCCCGCCCGACCGCATCGCCGGCGCCGATGGTGTCGTCCACCTTGTCGAACAGGTCGATGCCGCCGACGAAGCCATCCAGGGTCGCTGCCACATCGGACGGCGGAATCTCGGGAAGTTCGGCGGCCACATCATGCGCGGGAAACCAGCCATCCGGCGAGCCAGACGCGCGCGCAGCGGCAATCAGCACGGGCCACGCTGCCCGCACTTCGCTGCGTGACAGTTGCGCCTGCACACGGCGGGGCAGGCCGCTGTTCCATTCGGCCAGCACGGCTTCGGTGCCGGCGATGGCGTCGTCCACCGCGACCGTCATCCGGCGCTCATCGAGCGCGCGTCCGGCAGCGCGATTGCCCAGCAGGCGAACCAGATAGGGCGATCCGCCGGCCATGCGGGTAATCAGGCTGGTTGCATCGGGCGAGAAGGCAAGCCCGGTGGCGACTTCTGCACGGGCAAGGATGTCACGCATTTCCGCGTCGGACATCGGTCCCACGGCCAATCCTACTATGTTGCGCCGGATGGACGGGGTGAAGCCGATAAGCTCATCCAGATTGGACGCAACGCCGGTGAGGATCAGCTGCACTCTGGCGGCCCGATCCGAAAGATTCTTGATCAGCTCGGCAATGTCGCGGCGAAAGCCCGGGTCGGCGACGCGGTCATACTCGTCAAGCACTATAATCACCCGTGTGCCGACGATCTGCACGAACAATTCGGCGAGTTCGCGCGGATCAACGGCATTTCCACCCAACAGGTCGCCGAAAGATCGCCGGTGCTCGCCTTCGTCGGCGGTCGGGGAAATGCTGTGATGATAAAGCAGCGGGATCTGTGCCGCGAAGGTGCGGAACATCTCGTCGAAATGCGCCTCCACCCCGCACGAGCCATAAACCACGAGATACTGGGCATCTCGGGCGGTTTCGGCAAACACATGAATGAGCGAGGTTTTGCCAATTCCGCGCTCGCCATAGAGCACCACATGGGCGCGCTGCTGCTCGATTGCGGCAATCAGCGCGGCGAGCGTCTCGTACCGGCCGGCAAATCGTTCACGATGCGTCACCGGCTGCGATGCGGAGAGGGAATCGGCAAGAGCGAGCCTGGCCTGCCTGGCGGCGCTGTCCGGCCCTGACAAACCCTGCGCAGCATCGCCGATGTCGTCCGTTGCGGAAACGGCAAATCCCGGCATTCCCGCAGGCTTGGGCAGAGAGTTCGGCTCGCGGGACCATCCGCCGAAGGAGCGGCGCTCGGCAGCTGCATTCTGCCTGTCCCCACCAGCCGGCTGACTGCGCGAAAAAATCATTCTGTTCATCCTGTCACGCGCCATTTGCACCACGAAGCAAGGGGCTTGTCCGTGCTGCCATAGACCAGTTGCCCTGCATGCGACAGTCCCCCGCCGGCGATGGCAGCGGTCAATTGCTCGCTTCAAACCTGAAGTTGCTGTAGGTTGCGACCGGAAGCGCGCCCACGATTGCAACTTCTTACGGCACAGGCCGTAACATGTTAACTTCTGTGGCAGGATGGTGACAATTGCGAAACACGGGATGCAATTGCCGTTCGAAGTCGCTAGGGAGCGATGCGGAATGCGGTTGGTGCCCGGAGAGGTCCATCCAGGAGGCAGTGAATTGGCCCGGTCGTGATGCGGTCGGGCGCAGTGCGAAAGGTCGGACTTTGGTGCGTTCGGTATCGATGAAGGGTGCGGCATCCGGATCGGGCTGCGGGGACGTCTTGTTCGGCGCAACGGCATCCGGCTTTTGCGCTTCCGGAACACGGGCGGACACAATTGGTTCTTCCTGGCGCGGCCTTCGCATGCTTGCTTTGGCGACAGTGGTGGCGCCCATCGTGGCTGTGCCGGTTCAGGCACAGTTGTTGCCGCCGTCCGTGGGTGGTTCGGCCGTGCAGATCGACCCGGGCCGGGTGTATGGCAATGATGCCAGGCGGGCGACCGGCTCCGATGTGGCTGCCGTCGAGGGTTTTTCCATCGGCGCCACGCTGCTAACGGAATATTCCGACAACATGATCCGCCAGAATGAAGACGTGCCGCTGGCCGATCGCTATGAATCGCGTTCGGACTGGCGGCTCAGCCCGGTACTCTCGATCAGTGTCGGCCGGCCGCTCGGACGCCAGAGTGTATTCGCCAATCTCGTGTTGGGCCGCGATTTCTACGTGCGCAACACGATACTGGATTCCAACCGCCTGGTGGCAGACGCCGGACTGAACTGGTCGCTTGGCACACGCTGCGGCGGCAGGCTGCAGGGTGGCTACGAAGACCGCGGAACGCGGTTCGATCAATTCGATCTGGTGCTGCCCTCCAAGCAGAAGGTCGTGAATGTCTATGCATCGGCCGGCTGCCAGTCGCCGGTCGGCATCAGTCCCAACATTTCCTACGACTGGTCGAAAACCTCCAACAGCGTCTCGTCCGACGATCCGGTGATTCGCGACTCGCGCGATTTCGCCGATGTGCGGGGGCATGGCTTCAGCGGCGGCCTGACCTATGGCCTGGCCGGTCGCGGCGACGTGGGTGTGCAGGCAAGCCGGCGGAATTTCACCTACCCCAACCAGATCGACCCGTTCACCGGCACGCAATCAAAAACGCGGATCACCGGCTTGAACGGTGTCGCAAACTATCGCATCGGCACGGCTTTGCGGCTGAACGCCGGGCTGGGCTACACGTGGGTGGACAGCGCGACGGGTGGCGATTTCTCCGGCGTCATCTGGCAGGGCGCGCTGGTGTATGCCGGCCCGCGGCTCGGCGGCTCGGTCAACTTGTCCCGCCAGGTTTCCGGTTCGAGCGGCGGTGTGGCAAGCTACGAGATCGCCACGCTCTATTCGCTGGATCTGCGCTATCGTGCGAACGACCGGATGGGATTCTCGACCGGATTTTCACGCTCCGAGATCGACAGTCGCGGCAATGACGATCTTCCCGGATTCGACGTGCAGCGGGATTATGATCTTGATCGCTTCTTCATCGGAGCGGACTATACGTTCAACCGTCGCTTCTCGGCAGGCCTGGATTATTCGCACAACAAGCGCAATTCGGAAGTGTCGATTTTCGACTACACGGCAAACAGTATTGCCTTTTCGCTGCGGGCGCGCTTCTAGGGCGCGCACGGTGGCAGGGCGCAGGACAAGGACGGGATTGGCTATGACGAGTGGCGCACTGATGGTTCCGACGGATCACGCACTGCA
>JBBRKH010000079.1:0-8133 GCA_038217965.1 Sphingomonadales bacterium
TCCACGGACGCACCCAGCGCGCCCAGGCAGCGTCGACCCGGCCTTCGATCAGCGCGGCGGTGGCAAAGGCAAAGGCCACCGAAAAGCCGACATACCCCACATAGAGCAGCGGCGGATGCAGCACGAGGCCGGGATCCTGCAGCAGCGGGTTCAGCTCCGAGCCTTCGAGCGGCGCGGGGAACAGGCGGGCGAAGGGATTGGAGGTGAACAGCACGAAGGCGATGAAGGCAATGGCGAGCAGGCCGAGGACGGCGACGACGAGGCTGTGAAAACCCGGACGCATGGCGCTGCCGCCGGCCGCGACCATCGCGCTGAAGCCCGACAGGATCAGCGCCCAGAGCAGCATGGAGCCTTCGTGGTTGCCCCAGGTGGCGGCAAGGCGATAGGCGAAGGGCTGCTGGCTGTGCGAATGGCTGGCGACGAGCGCGACCGAGAAATCGTGCACTGCAAAGGCCTGCATCAGCAGCCCGAAGGCGAGCACCACGAAGCCGGCCTGGGCAATGGCGGCAACATTGGCGGCCGCCATCAGCGCCGGATCGAGGCGACGATGCCCCATGGCTCCAAAGCCTGCCTGTGCAATCGCAAGCAGCAGCGCAAGGATCAACGCGAAATGGCCGATTTCAGCGCCCATGGATTGGCTTTCTCATAGCGACGTTATGCAAAATGGAGCGCCGCAAGTCCAGCGTCGGATCAGCGCAGTTTCGCGATGCCGAGCGCATCCTGCTTCGCGCGATCCTTCACCGATTCCTCGCTGCGGGTCAGCGCCTTGGCGATCGATTTCAGCGGCATGCCCTTCTTCGCCAGCGTGTGCAGCTTCTGCACCTCGTCGGTCGTCCAGGGCTGTCGGTGCCGCTCGAACCGTTCGCCCATCAGAGGCGGACCAGCATCTTGCCCGTGTTGGCGCCGGAAAACAGGCCGAGAAAGGCATCCGGTGCGCGCTCGATTCCTTCGAAGACCGTGTCTTCCCACTGCACTGCGCCGGCAGCAATCCAGCCCGCCATGTCGGCCAGAAACTGCGGCCGCAAATGCGCATACTGGTTTACGATGAAGCCCTGCATCTTCAGCGATTTTCCCACCACCTGGATGAGGTTGCGCGGGCCCGGCATTGGCTCGGTGGCGTTGTAGCTGGCGATCATGCCGCATTCGACCAGGCGTGCAAACGGCCGCGCCATTTCGATGGCAACCTCCAGATGCTCGCCGCCGACATTGTCGAAATAAATGTCGATGCCCTTGGGAACTGCCGTGCGGACCGCCTCCAGCAGGCTGTCGGTCGTTTTGTAGTTGATGGCGTGATCGACGCCTGCGGATCGCAGCCAGGCGCATTTCTCGTCCGATCCGGCGGTGCCGACGACGGTGCAGCCCTTGGCCTTGGCAATCTGGCAGACAACCGAGCCGACGGCACCCGCCGCACCGCTGACGAACACCGTGTCCCCGGGCTTTGGCTGGCCGATTTCGAGCAACCCCGCATATCCCGTCAGCCCCGGCATGCCGAGAACCCCGAGAAAGGCCTCGATGGGCACGCCATCGAGCACCGGCAGCTTTTCCACCGCAGCGGCGGGCATGACGAAGGCTTCCCGCCAGCCCCACATGGAGGACACCAGATCGCCGGTCGCAAACCCCTCGGCACCGGAGGCGACCACTTCGCCAACCGCATGGCCCTGCAAAGCTTCGCCGATCTGGAAGGGCGGCACATAGCTTGCACGGTCATACATCCGGCCGCGCATATAGGGGTCGACCGACATGAAGCGGTTCTTCACCAGCAGTTCGCCAACGCCGGGTTCGCCCAGCGTGACGCTGGCAACCTCGAAATTGGTGCCGACGGGCAGGCCCACCGGCCGGCTGAGCAAACGGATTTAGCGCGATACGGTCGTCATGGCGGCTTCTCCCAAGGCAATGCTGCCAACCCCGTGCGGCAGCGGAAGGCACGGCGCAAGGGGCAACATGGGGCACCTGTCGGGGCAGGCAGGGTTGCCCCCGGCGCAAACTGGATTAGGCAATGCGCTGCACAGGAGGGATCGAATCCATGAAGACACGCATCACCGAGCTGTTCCAGATCGAGCATCCGATCATCCAGGGCGGCATGCATTTCGTCGGCTTCGCGGAGCTGGCTGCCGCCGTGTCCAATGCCGGCGGGCTGGGCATCATCACGGGCCTCACGCAGAACACGCCGGAGAAGCTGGCGGCGGAGATTGCGCGCTGCCGGGAGATGACCGACCGGCCTTTCGGCGTGAACCTCACCTTCCTGCCGATGGTGAACACGCCGGATTATCCGGGATACATCAAGGCCATCGTCGATGGTGGGGTAAAGATCGTGGAAACGGCGGGCAACAATCCGGCGAAGTGGCTGCCGCCGATGCAGGAGGCGGGCATCATGGTGATCCACAAATGCACCTCGGTGCGCCATTCGCTGAAGGCCGAAGCGATCGGCTGCGATGCGGTGAGCGTCGACGGCTTCGAGTGCGGCGGCCATCCGGGCGAAGACGATGTGCCCAATTTCATCCTGCTTCCGCGCGCCGCCGAAGAGCTGACAATCCCGTTCGTGGCATCGGGCGGCATGGCGAATGCGCGTTCGCTGGTGGCGGCGCTGGCAATGGGTGCGGATGGCATCAACATGGGCACCCGCTTCATGGCAACCGTGGAAGCGCCGGTGCACCAGAATGTGAAGCAGGCACTGGTGAACGCCAGCGAACTGGACACCCGCCTGGTGATGCGGCCCCTGCGCAACACCGAGCGCGTGCTCACCAACCCGGCGGTCGAGCGGCTTCTGGAAAAGGAGCGCGCGCTGGGTTCGAACCTGCGCTTCGAAGACATCATCGAGGAGGTGGCGGGCGTCTATCCGCGCATCATGCTGGAGGGCGACATGGACGCCGGCGCATGGTCGTGCGGGATGGTGGCGGGGCTGATCCACGACATTCCCACCTGCAAGGCGCTGATCGACGGCATCATGGCAGAGGCCGACACGCTTGTCCGCGGGCGGCTGATGGGGATGCTGGCCGGTTGACCTGCCACCAATGCTGTCGCATCCGGCCAGCATGACTTCGCACGAACAGGCGATTGCCGCAGCGCAGCGCGACCCGGTGCTGATGAATGCGGCGCTGGCACTGGCGGACAATCGTTTGCCTGAAGCGGAAGCCGGCCTGCGCGCATCGTTGCAGGCCGATCCGTTCAATGTGGCCGCCATCCGCATGATGGCCGAACTTGCGGGGCGGATCGGGCGCTACGCCGACGCGGAAAGGCTGCTGCGACGCGCGCTGGAGCTGGCGCCCGAATTCGCCTCGGCGCGCGCCAATCTGGCAACGCTGTTATACAAGATGAATCGCCACGAAGAGGCGGTTGCCGAGCTGGAATGGCTGGTGGAGCGCGACCCCGAAAACAGTGCGCACGCCAATCTGAAGGCGGCGGTATCGGGGCGGATCGGCGACTATGAAGAAGCCTTGCGACTGTATGAGGCGGTGCTGGCGAAGCATTCCGGCAGCGCGAAGATCTGGATGTCGTATGGCCATGTGCTGAAAACGGTGGGGCGGCAGGCGGACAGCGTGGCGGCCTACCGGCAGGCACTGGTGCTTGCGCCCTGCCTGGGCGAAGTGTGGTGGAGCCTGGCAAACCTGAAGACGGTGCGGTTCGAAGCCGACGACCTGCGCGCGATGCGCGCAGCGCTGGCGCGAACGGACCTGTCTGACGAAGACCGGTTCCACCTGGATTTCGCGCTTGGCAAGGCGCTGGAGGATGCCCGCGCGCCGGTCGATGCCTTCGCGCACTACAGCGCCGGCAATCGGCTGCGACGCTCGCTGATCGGCCACGACCCGGCGGAAACCAGCGGGATGGTGGACCGGATGATCACGCTGCTGACGCCGGAATTCCTGCACGGCCGGGCCGGGCAGGGTCATGCTGCAGCGGACCCGATTTTCATCGTCGGCATGCCGCGCGCCGGCTCCACGCTCGTCGAACAGATTTTGGCCAGCCACAGCCTTGTCGAGGGCACGATGGAGCTGCCCGACCTGCCGATCCTGGCGCGCGGAACAGGCCGGGGGACAGTGGAAACCTATCCCGAAAGTCTCGGCATTCTGTCGGCAAACGAGCTTGCGGCGCTGGGCAAATCCTATCTGGAGCGCACAAGCATCCAGCGCAGGCAATCCAGGCCCTTCTTCATCGACAAGCTGCCGAACAACTGGCTGCATGCCGGATTTGTCCATCTGGTGTTGCCGAACGCGAAGATCATCGATGCACGGCGGCATCCGCTGGCCTGCGGCTTTTCCAATTTCAAGCAGCATTTCGCGCGCGGGCAGAGCTTCAGCTATGATCTGGCGGACATCGGCACCTACTATGCTGATTATGTGCGACTGATGGCGCATGTCGACGCCGTGCTGCCGGGGCGCGTGCACAGGGTGTTTCACGAACGGATGGTGGACGACACGGAAGGCGAAATCCGCCGGTTGCTGGCGGCGTGCGGCTTGCCCTTCGAAGACCGATGCCTGCGCTTCTGGGAAACCGAGCGGGCGGTCCGGACGGCGAGTTCGGAGCAGGTGCGCAGGCCCATCTTCAAGGACGGCGGCGATGCCTGGAAGTTGTTCGAGCCCTGGCTGGAGCCGCTGAAGGCGCGGCTGGGGCCTGCGTTGACGACCTATCCTGTGGCATAAGTGCAACGCCACGCCTGCGACCGGTCATGCCCGATGCAGCGGCCATGCGTTTGCAGTTGACCATGGCGCCGTTCGGGGAGACCGTGGTGCAAACTGGAAAAAATGTAAGGGAGTCATCATGTCGGGGTCGTCCAAAGATTTTCGCCGGTCAAATCTGTTGCTCGGTCTGCTGTCGTCCACCGCTTTGCTGGGGTCGCCGGTGCTGGCGCAGCAGGCTGCTGCGCCACCGGTCGAGACCGCTGCCGCCGACTATGGCGACATCATCGTGACGGCGCAGAAGCGCTCGCAGAGCCTGCAGGCGGTTCCACTGTCGATTCAAGCCTTCGGCAGCGAGAAACTGAACCAGCTGCAGGTCAAGGAATTCGGCGACGTGGTGCGATTCCTGCCTTCGGTAACGCTGCAATCCAGCGGTCCGGGCTTCACGCAGGTGTATTTCCGCGGCGTCGCCTCGGGCGAAAACGCCAACCACAGCACCTCGCAGCCGACCGTCGGCGTCTATCTCGACGAGCAGCCGATCACCACCATCCAGGGCGCGCTGGATATCCATGCCTATGATCTGGCCCGGGTGGAGGCACTGGCCGGGCCGCAGGGCACCTTGTTCGGGTCTTCGTCGATGGCCGGCACCATCCGCATCATCACCAACAGGCCCGATCCGACCGCGATGTCCGGCTCCGTGGATGCGGAACTCAACACGGTGGCGCATGGTTCGGTGGGCGGGGTGCTTGCCGGCTATGTCAACGTGCCGATTTCGCCGACCGCCGCAGTCCGCGCGGTGGGGTGGTATCGCAAGGATGGCGGCTACATCGACAATGTGGCCGGCCGCCGCACCTTTCCATCGTCTGGCATCGTGCAAGACAATGAAGAGTTTGTGGAAGACAATTACAACGATGTGGAAACCATCGGCGGGCGCATCGCGCTCGGCATCGATCTGAACGACAACTGGACCATAACGCCAACCGTGATCGTGCAGCAGCAGAAGGCCAACGGCAGCTTCTCGCAGGAATCGTCGCCCGGCTTCCCGCTGCCAAAATTGCAGACCCGGCAATACAATCCGGAAGGATCGAACGATCGCTGGTTGCAGGCCGCACTCACGGTGGAAGGCAAGATTGGCGACTGGGACCTGACCTATGCCGGAGCCTATCTCACCCGCAAGGTTGAATCCTCGTCCGATTACTCCGACTACGCCTATTTCTACGACAAATTGTTCGGGTCCGGCGCCTATATCTACGACAATGCAGGCGAACTGGTAAGCCCGAACCAGTATATCAATGCGGTCGATCGTTACACCAAGCAAAGCCATGAACTGCGGATAACGTCGCCGACCGACCGACCGCTCACATTCATTGGTGGCATTTTCTACCAACGGCAGACGCACAACATCGAACAGAACTACATTATCGACGACATTGCCGATTCAATCACCGTTACCGGCACGGCGAGCAATATCTGGCTCACCAAGCAGTTTCGCGTGGACCGGGACTATGCCGCTTTTGGCGAGCTGACCTATGACATCACCGAGAAGCTTTCCGCCACCGGGGGCATTCGCGTCTACCGCTATGACAACAGCCTGCAGGGCTTTTTCGGCTATTCGGCCGGTTTCAGCAGTCGGACGGGAGAGGCTGCCTGTTTCGGGCCGGCCATCGTGGACGGCAGCCCCTGTACCAATGTGGACAAGAGCACGGCCGATACCGATTTCATCCACAAGTTGAACCTCACCTACCGGGCGACGGACGACGCGTTGGTCTACGCCACCTGGTCGCGCGGATTCCGGCCCGGTGGTGTCAACCGGCGGGGCGAGCTTGAGCCCTATCTTCCCGATACGCTCGCCAACTTCGAAATCGGCTGGAAAACCAGCTGGGCGGATCGCCGCCTGCGCTTCAATGGCGCGGTTTATCAGCAGAACTGGGAAGGCGTGCAGCTGTCGTTTCTGGGGTTGAACGGCCTGTCGGAAGTGCGCAACGCAGGCAAGGCGCGCATTCGCGGCATCGAGGCGGACATCGGCTGGCGGGACGCCGGCTTCACCTTCAACGCCGGCGGCAATTACAATGATTCCAACATCCGCGTGGATTTCTGCAAATTTCCCAATGACAGTTTCGACTGCGGCTTACCGGGGCCACCCGGACGCGATGGACTGCCGCAGAAGAACGAACTGCTGGCCCCGGCCGGATCGCGGCTTCCCGTCACTGCCAAATTCAAGGGCAACGCGCTGGCCCGCTATGATTTCGACGTGGGCGAGATGACCGCGCATGTGCAGGGTGCGCTGAACTATGTCGGCGGCCGGCGGACCGACTTGCGCGTCGTGGAAAGCGGTATCAAGGGCTATCTCGACCCCTACACCACGGTTGACCTGAGCGCTGGCATCAAGACGGCGCGCTGGCGGGCGGAACTGTTTGCCACCAATCTGTTCGATTCCAACGGCGCGCTCAGCCGCGGCCTGCAATGCGGCGAAACCATCTGCGGGGATCGCGTCGGCGGCGTGTCGCAGACCGACAGTCGCGGCGTGTTCTACACCTCCGTCATTCGCCCACGTCTGATCGGCATCAAGTTCGGCGTCAATTTCTGAGGCCGCGGCCATGAACAGCGATGCCCGGCCGCCCGAGCGGCGTCTGGGATTTGCTGCGTGCTTTGCGCTGGTGGTTGGCTCGATGATCGGCTCGGGCGTGTTCATGCTGCCGGTCAGCCTGGCAAAATTCGGCTGGAATGCGGTCGCCGGCTGGGGCGTTTCCATCGCCGGGGCGCTGGCGCTCGCCGTTACGCTGGCGGCGCTTGCGAAGCGCTTTCCAGATGTCGGCGGGCCGGCCGGTTATGTCGGGGCGGCGTTCGGGCCGGTGGCGGGATTTCTGGTCGGCTGGGCCTTCTGGGTCTCGATGTGGGTGTCGTGCTCGGCGCTGGCGGCAGCCGGTGCCAGCTATCTCTCGGTTTTCATGCCGGCGCTCGCTGGCTCGCCCACCCTTGCCGCGCTGGCATTCGTCTGGGCGGTCACGCTGGTGAACCTCGTCAGCGTTCAGGCAGCAGGCCGCTTCCAGGTGCTCACCATGCTGCTGAAGCTGCTGCCCCTTGTTGTTGCCGGCATCATCATGGTGCTGCTGCTGGCACGCGAAGGAACCGCCGTTCTGACACCCTTTCCGGCCGAAGGCCTGTCGCTGGGCGCAATTTCCACGGCCGGCGCGATCACCCTGTTTGCCCTGCTGGGGTTCGAGACCGTGTGCGGCGCGGCAGACCGGGTGGTGCAGCCGGAACGGAACATTCCGCGCGCCATCATCTTCGGCACGCTGTTTGTCGGCGCCATCTATCTTGTGGTCTGCTCGGGCATCGTCCTGATGATGCCGGCGGCCGAGCTTGCGGCCTCCAATGCGCCGTTCAAGGATTTCGTCGAGCAGCACTGGGCGCCCGGGCCGGGGTTGCTGGTTGCGCTGTTTGCCGTAATCAGCGTGCTGGGCGCCATGAATGGCTTCACCCTGCTCCAGGGCGAGCTGCCGCTGGCGATGGCGCGGCG
>JBBRKH010000080.1:0-8131 GCA_038217965.1 Sphingomonadales bacterium
TCGGGAAAGTCGATGGCAACCCGGTCCAGCAGGATCGGACGCGCCACCGAGGGCAGGCGCACATCCTTCTGGTAGATGAGGTTCTGGCCCACCTGCATCATGATGGGGATTCCGAGCTCCGCGCACCGGGCATAGATCGGATACCATTGCGCCGCATCCGGCGGCAGGCTGAACCAGTGCGGATAGCTGTGGGCGCCGACGAACCCCAGCTGGTTCACAGCGTGGTCCAGCTCCTTCAGTTGGGAGATGCCGCGCGTCGGGTCGACGCCCGCCAGGCCCGAGAAGCGGTCGGGGTGCGCATCGCACCAGCGCGCCACCTGCGCATAGGGAATCTCGAAGCTGCCGCGCCGCGCCGGATCGCCCGCACGCACGGCGATCAGCAGGCTGTGCTCGACGTTCGCGGCGTCCATCATGTGCAGATAATCAACCATGCCGACGCCGCCGCGCATTCCGTCCGGCATGCGGACCTGTGCCATGAAGCTGGCATCGAAGCCGGTCTGCCCGGCAGCGACCTCCTCCGGGCCGAACTGGTTGACCACGATGTCGATGAACCCTGGCATGGTGTCCCCTCTGGTACCGAGCTATCCACATATGAAAACACTGTCAACACATTCGTGAACACGCTTGACGAAATCGCCGGTACGTGAAACGATGGAAACTGGAGATGTTACAGGTCCCGTCCAGCGGAGGTCCCGGTGAGGCACACGGCATTTCAAAGGGAGACAGCCATGCGCGCGATGACGTTGATACTTGCCGGGGGATCATTGTTCGCGTCGGCCGCGGCGTTTGCGCAGGCTGCGCCATCCACCCAGACGGCCGCCGTTGACGCGGACGATATCGTCGTCACAGCGGACCGGCGGACGTCGTCGATTCAAGACGTGCCTATCTCCATCACCGCGCTTTCAGGCGACACGCTCGAAGCGGCCGGCATCCGCACCACCGAACAATTGTCCGACTTGACTCCCGGCCTCCTTGTCCAGCGCTCGGTCGTGGGCAAGATCTCCATCCGCGGCGTCGGCAACGAGAACTACACCATCGCTGGCGACCCTGGCGTCGCCGTTCATTCCGATGGCGTTTATGTCGCTCGCGCCTCGGCTGGCCTGTTCGACCTGTTCGACATCGCGCGCGTGGAAGTGCTGCGCGGACCGCAGGGCACGCTGTACGGGCGCAACGCCACGGGCGGCGTGATCAACGTCATCCCCAACACCCCCACAGACAAGTTCGAGGCGCGCGTCGCCGGCGAATATGGCAACTATAATGCCTATCGCGTCGAGGGAATGGTCAATGCCCCGCTCGGCGCCGGCTTTGCCGTTCGTGTCGCCGGCATGGGCAGCTGGCGCGACGGCTTCACCCGCAACATCAACGAGGGTGCGTCGGCGCGCGGCTTCGGCAGGCTTGACAGCAAGGATGTCTGGGCGCTGCGCGGCCAGCTCGCGTTCGACAATAGCGGCCCCTTCACGGCGCGACTTTCCGTCGAGCACATCGACGACCAGTCGAACCTCCCGGCCTATAAATATCTGAACCGGCCTGACGCGCTGCCCAATTCCGATTTCGGCGGCTTCGGCCCTGACAGCCTGCGCACCGTCAATCAGGGCTTCGAAGCCCGCATCCCCGGCGCCAGCCGCAATGTCGGTGAGGATTCCGATTTCTTCCTCAGCCGTCAGACGGGCGTTGCGCTCCATCTCGGATATGATTTCGGCGGCATCCAGGCGAGCTCGATCTCCGGCTACCGCAAGACCCGCTTCAACTGGTTCAACGACGGCGACGGTGCCGACATCTTCTATGTCAACTACATCCAGCAGGATTCGAACGAGCAGTTCAGCCAGGAATTGCAGCTGAGTTCGGACCCGGACCAGATTCTCTCCTGGTTAATCGGCGGCTTCTATTTTAAGGAAACAGGCGACAGCTTCATCGCCCTTCCCTTCACCTTCGGCTTCGATCTGCCCTTTTTCATCGAGGTGGAGGGCAGCGCCAAGACAGACGCGATCGCCGGCTTTGGCGAACTCAGGTGGAAGGCGACCGACCGGCTCAAGGTCACGCTCGGCGCCCGCTACAGCCACGAGAAGCGCAGCACCGATTATCGGTACGAGATCAACTTTGGCGCCCCCTTCGTCCGATTTGTCGACGACGAGGCCAGCTTCAACGCCTTCACGCCGCGCTTCGTGCTCAACTACGAGGCCGCCGACACGGTGAACCTTTATGCCTCCGCCACCCGTGGCTTCAAATCAGGGGGCTTCAACCTGCTTGCCGTGCAGCCGGGGTTCAGTCCGGAAAAGGTCTGGGCGTTCGAAGCCGGGGTCAAGGCGCGAACTGCCGACCGCCGCGCCACCATCAACGGCAATGTCTTCTACTATGACTATACCGACATCCAGGTGGGCCAGATCGTCAATCTGCAATCGGTGCTCACCAATGCCGCCCGTTCGCGCATCTACGGTGCAGAAGTCGAATTCTCGGTCCGCCCCGTGACCGGCTTCGAGGCGGGAATCACCGCCGCCTACCTCAACGCCAAGTACAAGCAATTCTGCACCGGCGACCCCACCCAGCCAACCGCACCAGTCAGCCCCGGCTGCGACGCCGCCAACCCTATCGATCTTGCCGGCAACCGGTTGCCGCGTGCGCCGGAATGGACCTTCACCGGAACGCTGGCCTACAGCTTTGACCTCGGCGACACCGGCAAGCTCGACCTGCGCACCGACTGGCGATTCCAGTCGCTCCTGTATTTCACCCAGTTCAACCGCCGCCTCATCTCGCAGCCAGCCTATGTCACCGGCAACGCCGCCATCACCTGGACCAGCGCGAACGACCGCTTCTCGGTCGGCGCCTTCGTCAACAACCTCACCGACGAGACCTATTTCACCGAAGTCTTGGAATCAGGTGCCTTCAACCCGCAGCTTGTCGGCCAGGCCTATGTCGCCCCCCCGCGCACATATGGCGTGCGCGCTGCCGTGAAGTTCTGACCATGCCCTATCTCACCCTCTCCGATGGCTGCCCGCTCTGGTACGCCGATGAAGGGACCGGCCCGCCCCTCGTGATGCTGCAAGGCCTGCAATTCCCCAGCGGCTATTTCTGGCAGAAGGTTGTCCCGAAGCTGGCGGAAACGAACCGCGTCGTCACGATCGATCTGCGCGGGCAGGGTCTTTCAGGGAAGTCGGCCAGCCATCACAGCATCGCAGACAACGCCGACGACCTCGAACATGCGCTCGGCCAGCTCGGCCTCGCCAACGCCCTTTTGCTGGGCGTCGCCTATGGCGGCATGGTCGCGCTCACCTATCTGCAGCGCCACGGCGCCCGGCGCCTGCGGGCACTCTGCCTGTCGGAAATGACCGCCCGCCTCACAAATGCCGAGGGCTGGGCACACCCCACCTTCGGCGATTTCCCGCCCGAAGCCGGCGCTGGATTTGCAGCAGGGGTCCGTGCCGACCGCACGGCAGCCCTTGGCGGCTTCCTGCTGGCGTCCTTCGCCACAGCGCCTGACGCAACGACCCTCGCCGAAATGACGGCGCAGACCTGGCTTACCCCCACGGAAACCGTGGCCACCCTGATCGAGGATATGGTTGCACAGGATTATCGCGGCATGCTTTCAACCATCACGCTCCCGACGCTCCTCGTCTATGGCCGCGCCGGCAACCCGGTCATGCCCGGCGAAATCGGCCGCTGGATGCAGGAGAACATTGCTGGCAGCGAATTGGTCGAGCTGACCAACGCAGGCCACAGTCCGTTCTGGGACGACCCGGCCGCCTTCAGCCAGGCCGTCGCCGGTTTCGCGTCCCGGAACTGAGGGAAGCCATCGCCATGAAGGGCCTGCACCCCGCTTTCCTCGTCCTCAAGCCCGCCACGGCTGATGAGGCCCTCATCGCCGCCTGGACCAGCGCCATCGAGGCCGCCCGCGGCACGGTATTGGCCGCCGCCGTTCCAGCGGATGTCGAACCGCTCGAGGAGGGCACCGTCCAGACCGGATTCCTCCTGGCCCGCTTCGCTTTCGCACCAGACCTCGACAGCTTCTGGGACGCGGCGACAGATCTCGCAGCCACGTTGCCGCCCGGCAGCCAGGCGTTGGGCGCTGCCGGCCTCCCCTATGAAGGCTGGCCGGGCCATCCGGTGCCCACCATCGCCACCGTTGATGTCCCTGCCTCCGACAGCCCCCGCGCCTACATGCTGATCGAAGGCACCGGCACCGACGAGACAAGGATGGACGCCTATCGCGATATCATCCTCCCCATGCTGCGCGAGCGCGGCGCATATTATCCGCTGTTCGAACTCGGCGGCTCGGTGAAGCTGCTGCACGGCCAATGGTCCTACGGCATCCTGGCAGTCTCGCGCTGGCCCGACATCGGCCTTGCCCGTGATTTCTGGTTTTCCGATCGGTATCAGAAAATGGCCATTCCAACCCGCACCGGTGCGGGCATCTTTGAAGTGCAACTCACCGTCGGCTGTGCCGGCTGAAGGACCAGGTCATGCCCAGCGCCACCAACAGCTTCACCCTCGATGCCGACACCGCCATCGCCATCTACCGCACCATGGCCCGCATCCACGCAACGGACAGGCGAATCCAGCAGGGCCTGGCTGCTGGCGACCTCCAGTTCCAATATTATCCCTGCGGCGGGCAGGAGGCAATTCCGGCCACCATCGCCCGCCATCTCGAGCCCGACGACCAGAGCGTCATCACCTATCGCTGCATCCATGACATCGTCGCCAAGGGGACGCCGCTCAACGAGATCATGGCCGAAATGTACGGCCGCGCCACGGGCACGTCCAAGGGCAAGGGTGGCCCCATGCACCTGTCAGACCCCAACAGCGGCCTGATGGCAACGACTGGGATCGTGGGCGCGGGAGCGCCGATTGCAACGGGCCTTGCGCTCGCTGCAAAGATGCAGGGAAGCGGCCGGGTCACCACATGCAGCTTCGGCGACGGCGCCGCCAATATCGGCGCCGTGCACGAGGCGCTAAACCTCGCCGCGCTTTGGAAGCTCCCCATCGTTTTCGTCTGCCAGAACAATCTCTATGCGGAATATACCGACTTCGCGAATTCGACAGCCTCGCCCGACATCGCGTCGCGCGCCGCGGGCTATGGCATGGCGGGCGAGAAGGTGGACGGGACCGATCCGCACGCCCTGTATGAAGCCGCCGGCCGCGCCGTAGCCCGCGCGCGGGCCGGCGAGGGGCCCACCCTCCTCGAGTGCGTGGCGCATCGGCTGCAGGGCCATGCTTTCGGCTCCGACGAAGCCCATATGGACGCGGAAAAGCTGGCGAAGGCGCGCGCCGAAGCCCCGCTCATCACCTACCGCGCGCGCCTGATCGCCGATGCCATGGCAACCGCTGCAGACCTCGACGCGATCGACGCGGAGGCCATTGCCGAAGTGGAAACCGCCCAAGCCTTTGCCGAGGCTTCCCCGCCGCCAACAGATGCCGAGCTCATCATCGACGTCTTTGCAGACCCGGCCGACAGTCCGGAGGGGCCCCACGCCCAGCCCGCCCGGGCCGCAGAACCGGCAGTGCCCACCTCGGGCCGCAAGATCACTTGCGGCCAGGCGATCACAGAGGCAATGGATATCGCGCTAGCGAACGATCCGTCTGTATTCCTCCTGGGGGAAGACATCGAGGATCCGGCCGGCGGAATCGTGAAGGTCACTTACGGCCTGTCTACCAAGCACGGCCGTGCGCGGGTGCGCGGCACCCCCATCTCCGAACAGGCCATCGTCGGCGCTGCCATCGGCGCTGCGCTCGCCGGCATGAAGCCCGTTGCCGAGATCATGATCAATGATTTCGCCATGGTCTGCATGGACCAGATCGCCAACCACGCCGCCAAGCTGCGCTACATGTCCGGCGGGCGCACCAGCGTGCCCCTCACGCTCCGCATGATGACGGCGGGCAAGGTCGGCAGCTTCGGCGCCCAGCACAGCCAGTCGCTGGAGGCCTGGTTCGCCCACACGCCCGGTCTCAAGATCGTGGCCCCCTCCAATGCCTTCGACGCGAAGGGCCTGCTGCTCTCCGCCATCGACGATCCCGACCCGGTGATCGTGCTGGAAGCCATGCGCTGCTATTTCGTGCCGGGCTTCGTCCCCGAAGGCGATTATCGCATACCCCTCGGCAAGGCCGCCATCGCCCGGCCCGGCAAGGATCTCAGCATCATCAGCTATAGCTGGGCCATGCAGGAAGCACTTGCAGCGGCGACCCAGCTTGCAAAGCAGGGGATCGATGCCGAAGTCATCGACCTGCGCAGTCTCATCCCGCTCGACATCGACACGCTCGTCTCCAGCGTCGGCGCCACCGGCCGCGCCCTCATCGTGCACGCTGCCGTGGAATTCTGCGGTTTTGGCGCCGAACTCGCCGCCATCCTTCACAAGCGCCTTTGGGGCCAGCTGAAAGGCCCCGTCGAACGCCTCGGCGGCCGCTATACGCCGGTGCCCTTCGCGCAGGGGCTTGAATCCCTTCACTTCCCGGACGCCGCGCAGATCGTCGCCCGTGCCAAAGACATGCTGGGCCGCTGACATGGCGAAGATGACGCTGAAACTGCCCAAGCTCGCCGTCTCGATGCAGGAGGGCACCATTGTCGAATGGCTGGTGGAAAGTGGCGCCATTATCGCGCAGGGCGATAAAATCTATACGGTCGAAACCGAGAAGACGAGTTTCGAGGTGGAGAGCCCCTTTGCCGGCACCATCACGATCCTGGTCCCGATCGGCGAAACCCTGCCCATCGGGACGCCGATTGCCGAAATCATCAGCTGATACCAAGGCTCGATGAGGAACACTCAGCGAGTTGGGCCTGACGGCCGGCGCGCAGTCGCGCTTGCGGCGTTCCGCCGTTCGGGACAGGTCTTCATCAGCAGGACGCGGTATGAGCCCGGATTTAAAGGCACGCCGAAGTGACAGCGGCCGCACCATCCGACTATGTGTACTGAATGGCCGAGAATCTCGTCAAGTCCGCAGCGCGTGCCATCGAGATTCTGGAGCTGTTCGCCAATGAACGCCGCCGCCTCACGCTGGCACAGCTCGGCGGCCTGCTGGACTATCCCAAGTCCAGCCTCAGCGTGCTGCTGAAAAGCTTGCTGGCCCAGGGCTATCTCTCCTACCTCCCGACCGACCTTACCTATTTCCCGACGTTGAAGGTCGCGTCGCTGGGCGACTGGATCCCATCCGCCATCTTCGGTGACGAGCTAATGCCCATGCTGCATGATCTGCGCGACGCCACCAATGAAACCGTGACGCTGACAACGCCCGCGGGCCAGAGCATGCGCTGCCTGAGGGTGCTGCTGGGCACACACCGGATCGCCCTGCAGCTGGACGAGGGCACCAGCTTTCCCATCATCGGCTCGGCGGTTGGCGCCGCCTATCTGGCGGACTTGCCCGCCGAGGCCGCGAAGGCGTTCTTCGCACGCGCTGCCAAGACGGGCACGCCGCCCACAGGCATTCGCGAGGCCGAGCGGCTGGTGGCCAGCACGCGGAAGAAGGGTTTTGCCTGTGTCTATGATCGGGTGACCGAGGACGGCGGCGCAATCGCCATTGCCCTGCCCCGCACCTCGTTCGGGGATTCGCTCGTAGTTGCCGTCGCAGGGCTGAGCAACCGCATCCTGCAGAGCGAGGCGGGCATCGTGCAGAAACTGCGCGAGCGCATCGGCGCCAAGCTCGCGAGTTGAACAGGCCCGTCGGGCCAGGCTCGCCTGAGCGACAAGATCGACAATCACTGGGGCAGCACCGTGAAGGCCGCCTTGATCTCGACTGTCCTCAGCATCGGCGCGCAGTCCGGCTCGGCAGGCGACGAAAGCGACATCGCCCGAGCGATCCGCGATGGCGCGTCTGACACCATCAGCCGCACAGGCCGGCAGATCGTCGATCGCGAATTGGCTCGGAAGCCTACCCTGTCGGTCACGCCGGGCTACAGGCTGCGGGTGCTGGTCACCCAGGATGTCGACGTTTCCACCTGAGCGACGATTGTGTCTCCGTCCAGGCCGACCGAAAACTACGCCATGGCACGTTCCCGCGCCGTTACGTTGATGTTACGCGGCGACCCCACAAACCGAAAGTAACGGGCCTTCGCCCGCCCACGGGATCCCAACTTATTCAAGTTACTAAGAAAAGACTGGAGCGGGCGAAGGGATTCGAACCCTCGACTTCAACCTTGGCAAGGTTGCGC
>JBBRKH010000081.1:0-8069 GCA_038217965.1 Sphingomonadales bacterium
AGTGCGGGAGGCGGTGGACACGGCCGTGAGCGCGGCGGAGGCCGGACGCGATGCCGTGCGCGAACAGCTGACGGCGCTGCTGGCGCCGGTGGATGCGGCGGTGGCGGGTGCGCGGGCCGCGTTTGATCCGGCCGTGGTGACGGATGCGCTGGCGGCGGTGCCGGCGCAGCTGGAGGGATTTGTGACGGGCAACATTGCTCCGGTCATTGATCCGTTGAAGGCGGCGATTGCAACTGCCGTGGAGGGACTGGGCACGGCGGTGGAGGCGCTGGACCCGGCGGCGATCTTGGAACCTGTCGAGTCGGCGATGCGCGAGGCGGCCGCGCTGATCAATGACCCGGCGGTCGCCGACGTGTTCACGGGCCTGGAGCGGGCGCTGGCCGATCTGCTGGCGGAGATCGAGGCGATCGATCTTTCGGTGGCGACCGACGCGGTGGTGGGTGGATTGGGCGATATCGAGGGCAAGATGCGCGAGATCGATCCGGCGAACATTCCCGATCCGTTGAAACCGCCATTGAAGGCGGCGCGCGACTTTCTGGTGGGCATTGATGTGACGGCGGAAATCAAGGGGCCGGCGGACAAGGTGGGCGCTGAGCTTGCGGCCGGCGCCGGGGCGCTGTTCGTCGATCTGGAGCGCGGGCTGGATGAGGTGAAGATGCGGGTGGAGCGGTTCCGCCCGAGCGAGATGGTGGCAGGCGCGGTGGGCCCGGCGTTTTCCGATATCGGCGGGCAGCTGGAGGCGTTCAGCCCGGGGACGCTGCTCGGCGGATTGCAGGCGCGGCTGAATGGGCTGGCGGGCCGCGCGCTGGTGCTGGATGCGGGGACCGTGCTGGGGCCGCTGCTGGCGCTGCACGGGCAGGCGATGGGCGGGCTGGAGGCAGTGGCACCGGCGCGGCTGCTGGCGCCGGTGGAGGCGGCGATCCAGAAGGCAATCGCCGACGTGCTGGCGGCGTCGGGCGTTGATACCGCGCTGGACGGGGTGACCGATCTGGTGGCGGAGGTGCAACTTTGGGTTGGGCTGGCGGCCGAGCTGGCCGATGTGCTGGACGATGCGGCGGCGCTGTTTGCCAACCCGGGAGACGGTGAATCGGCGGTCAGGGATTTTGTCGACGAGGCGCTGGACCGGCTGGACCCGGTGGACATGGCGCGGCTGGCGGCAGCGTTTGCGGGGGTTGCGGCCGCCAACACCCGCAACGCGCGCGAGGCGGTGGCCGGACTGGTGGCGCCGGCGCTTCGGCGGGCCGGCACGGCGGCGGCAGCGATTGCCCCTTCGGCGGGGCTGGCGGCGCTGCGGGCGGCAACCGCTGCATTGCCGGCGGGCACGGCGCGCGCCGAGGTGATGGCGGCGGATGCGGCACTGGCGGAGGCGCTGGCCGGCTGGGGCCGCCTTGAGGATGACATCGACGAGGTGGCTGGTGCGCTGTTTGAGCGGATGCTGGATTATGCGCAGTCGGAGGTGCTGGATGGTGGCAGTGTGCTGGCGCCGCTGATGCAGGCGCCGGCGAGCGTGCCGGCCTTGAAGGCGGCGATCCGGCCGGCGCTGGAGGACGCGGTTCGCGAGCCGCTGCTGGCGCTGGCGCTGGGGTTTCAGAAGATTTCGCCCTATCTGGTGGGGATGGCGGGGGGGCTTTCGGCGCTGGTGCGGGTGAGCCACGCGAAGGTGAATGCATTGACCGGCGCCGACGGGCTTGGCGGCGTGACGGGCAGCATCGACACGCTGGTCGAGCGGCTGCGCGGCTTCGATCTGGAGCCGGTATCGGCACCCATCGGGGTGATCCACGCGCGCATCGCCGGCGGGCTGGCGGCTTTGTCGCCGGCAGGTCTTGCGCCGGCGATTGCCAACGCGAACGCGGCGATGGGGCGGCTGCTCGATCTGGGAGAGCTGCTGCCGGAGGCGCAGGTGCGGGCGCTGGACAATGGCTATCGGAGTGCGGTGCAGGCGTTGTTGCGGCTGGACCCGGTGGCGCTGGTGGGGGGCAAGCTGGATCCGCTGTTCGAGGAGCTGATGGCGCTGGTGCTGCCGCTGTTTGAACTGCCGGCGCGGCTGCGGGCGCTTTCGGATGCGGCGGTGGCGGCGCTGGGGGCGGCGCTGCTGCTGGAACTGGCCAAGGTGGAGCAGGCGTTCGATGCGATGCTGAATGCCATTCCGCTGGACGGTGGCGGCGGTTCGGTTTCGATCAGCGCATCGGTGAGTGTGGGCTGATGGGCTGGGGGCATATCCTGCTGTATCCGGGCCGGCTGACCGGGATATTGGAGGCTGGCCCGCAGAAGCAGCGCATGGACGATGCCGGGGACGGGGTGATGGCATTGCTGGGGGCGGGCGCCATTGGCCGGCAGGTGGGCGAGGGGCTGACGCAGCGGCTGGACATCGGCAACCGGATGGTCGCCTATTTCGGGCCGTGGCTGGCTGACGGCGGGCCGTTTGCCGGGGCGGCGGCGAAGATGGAGGCGGGCTTCGACGGCTTCGACCGGACGCTGGGGGATTTGCTGAAGACGCTGGCCGAGACGCCGCCGGCGCAGTGGCAGGGGGCGATCCTGGCGAAGCTCGATGTGTCGTTCGATCTGCTGGCACCCATCGATGCCCGGGCGCTGGTGCGCTTTGTGCGGACGGAAATCGAAGGGGTTATCGATACGCTGAAGCTGCCTGTGCGCAATGGCCCGCGCAGCATCGAGGCGCACCGGGCGCTGCGGGCGGCAGTTGCGCTCAGGCGGATGCTGCGGCCGGCTTTTCAGGTGCTGGACGATGCCGAGGATGCATTGGGCAATCTCAATCTGAAGGCACAGTTGAAGCTTGCCATCGCTGCGGCTTTGCAGCGGATGCAGGCGCCGGATTTCGAACGGCTGCAGGGACTGTTTGCGACGCTGGACGCGAGCCTTGGAGTGATGCTGCGGGCTGGCTCGGGCTTCCGGGTGGATGTGACGGTGACGGTGGACGGGCCGCAGTTTGCCGCCGACGCCGATCCGGCGGCGCGCCACGAAGCGCAGGCTGTGCCGCACACGCGCAAGGGCGAGGCGGTGTGGGTGACCGATCTTGTCACCAACATCATGGCCAGCTTTTCGCTGCTGTGGGAGCTGATCCGCACGGCGGCCTTTGCACAGCGTCCGCTGGACGGGATCATGATGATCCTGGGTCTGGTGTGGCAGATCGCGCGCACGGTGGTGCGGGCTGGCTGGCCGGAGAAGGTGAATGTGGAGATGCCGGCGACGGGTGCGCCCGATTTCGTGTTCAGGAACTGGTTGTTCACCGATCAGGCGGATTTCGCGATGAACACTGTGTGGCGGATTTTTGGATCGCTGCATGAGCATCACGCGCCGTCGAACTGGTATCTCTCTGTCTTCCGCCGCCTGCTCGGCTATGTTAGCCACGTCTCCAACTGGCGCATGCCCTATCAGTTCGCCCGCTCGGTCTGGTATATGATGGCACTGCGCGGCGTCCCACCGGAATTTCGCGATCCGGTCGCACCCAGCCGTATACTGATGCTGGCGCTGGGGCCGGCGTGGTTTGTCGCCATCATCTGCGCAATGGCGATACCTTGGGAAGATTATGAGCTGGAGAACATGTCAGGCGGGTTAATTGCCTGCATCGTTGTTCCGGTCGTGGTGTTCTTGATATGCCTGTATTTCTTTCCGAAGTTTTTCCTGAACGACTTCTTCCCGCCGATTGCGCTTGATCGGGTAACCAATCTGGTGCTCGGGATTGCAGCGGTTTTCGGCTGCATGGTGACAGCGCTGCTGATCGGCGAGCTCGAGATGGATGATGCCGGGCTGCAATCGGCGCTCGGCACCATGCTGTGGGTTGTCATGGCATTTGCGGTGGTGATGGCCGGGCTGATGATGTTCAATGTGGACGGCATGCAGCATGTGTTTCATGGGCAGGCCAGCCTGCTCGGGCTGCTGATGACAGCGGTGCTGTTTTTCATGTGGTATTTCTACATCGACGAGGGGCGCGACAAGCCGGGTGTCTATGAGCCGCTGGATGCGGCGCAGTCACCGTTCCGGCTGCCCTATCCCAAGGACGACAACTGGCTGTGCGGGCAGGGATCGCACGGCATCTTCAGCCACGTGATGAGCAGCCCGAGCAACCATTATGCCTATGATTTCAACCATGAGCCGCGCGCCGACGGGCTGGCGGCGCGGGACGGGATCGTGTTTCAGCTGACCGAAGCCAATCCCGACGATCTGGACACCAACAACAATTTCGCCATCCTGCACACCGGCTGGTCGAGCGCGGTAGACCCCGGCACCGAAACCGAGCGGATCCTGACCTACACGGAATTCGTGCATGTGAGCCAGGGCAGCATCCGGGTGGCGCAGTTCGACCGGGTGCGGCAGGGCGACCATCTGGTGCAGATCGACAACAACGGCCGCAGCGCCCAGCACCACCTGCATTTCTGCAGCAGCGCCGCACAGGGGAACAACGGCACCGGGGACATCAATGTGCCGGTGGTTTTCGCCGACGACAGCACACGCTGGTTCCGCAATTATCCGTTGCTGGCGATCATTCCCGGCAAGCGGCACATCCCGGGCAAGCCGCTGGCCATGGCCTTTTATGTCTCCGGGAATCAGAAGCGGGCCGTTGGGGTCAATCCACGCGTGGTGCCGCTGGAGAGCTTGACGATGCCGGGCGCGCCGGCGGCGCATTCGCATGATCTGCTGATCGATGCGGGGGTGCTGGGGGGCGACACGCTGCCGGTGAGCATCACCTTGCAGACGAGCATCGATCATGGCCATTCGCACAGCATCGAGCTGACACAGGCGCAGTTGCAGGACCTGATGGAGTGGCAGGATGTGGCGGTGACGACGGCCGATGCGCTGGGCCATGCGCATGCAATTGCGCCGCTGCCGCACCGGCGGGTGCAGACGCTGGACGGCGGATCGGGGCGTGCGATCACCATTGCCCAGCCGCCAGGCGCGTTCATCACTGCCGATACGGTGGCGCCCTATGCGCTTGCGGGCGCGAGATTTGCCCTGCGGCTGGATGCAGGAGATGCCGGCGGACAGACCGAGTTTCACCATTTTCTGGCCAGTCCGGCACAGTTTTTTGCCGATGTGGCGGTCGATGTGGGGCTGGCGGTGGGCGATGTGCTGACGGTGGGCACGGTGTCGTCTGCGATGAACCATCCTGAGGGGCGGCTTGGGGTGCGCGGCACGGCGGAGTTTGCGTCGCGACAGTGGCGGGCGAGTGTGGTGGCGGCGGGCGAGGCGCGACCGGTGGCGGTGGCGGTGGCGGTGCTGGTGGTGGAGACGCGGCATGGCGGCAGC
Organism: Sphingomonadales bacterium; assembly: GCA_038217965.1. Lineage (GTDB taxonomy): Bacteria > Pseudomonadota > Alphaproteobacteria > Sphingomonadales > Sphingomonadaceae > Sandaracinobacteroides. Next base: position 5,263 of record JBBRKH010000081.1, read on the forward strand.
GCCGCGACTTTGGCGCTGGATGCGGCGACAACGCTGCCGCTGACGGGCGCAGCGCCAGGGCCGGCGCGCGGATCGGGCGCGGTGCCGGACGGCAGGGCGGTTTCGCGCGCCGATCTGGCAGCGCTGCTGGGGGCGGGGCTTGCGGCGCCGCAACCGGTCGCGGCCGGGATTGTGCTGCGCAAGGGGAATATCGCGGCCGGGCTTGGGGTGGAAATCGGCGGTGGGCCGGCGGTGTTCACCGGTGGCAGCAGTCGGCTGGACGCGATATTGACGCGGCTTTACGAGCCTGCATCGACGCGGCTTCCGAGCAGCGGAACGGTGCCGATGGGGCCTGGCCGGTTTGGCGTTGCCGGCGTTTCGCTGCCCATCCTTGCGCGGACGGCGATGCATCGGTTTGGCATAACCGGTGATCCGTTCAGCGGTGCTATCCTCGCGGCCACGCCGCTGATCGTGACGCTGCGCGGGGTGAAACAGCCGGTGCGACTGGCTGCGACCGATACCACGGCCGACGCCGTGGCGCGGGCGGTGAACGCACAGGCCGAAGGGGTGCGCGCCTTTGCCGATGGCGCGGACTGCGTGATCGAAACGATCGACGGCGGGTCGGACGCGCGCTTGCAGGTGGACAAGGCGGCGCCCGGCGGCGCGCCGCCGGCTTCGCCGCTGGCCTTGCCGGAGGTGAGCGGGACGAGCCCGGCGGGCAATGGCATGACAAGCGCCTGCGCCATGCCGCTTGCGGTGCTGGCGCGGCAGATCGAGCTGGCGCAGGCAGCAGCGGCGCTGCCTTATGATCCGGCAGTGGTGCAACCGATTGCAGTGGTGGCGGGGGACCGGATCGAGCTCAGGGTGGCGGCCGGGCACACGATTGCGGTCGAGGCGGTGGCGATGGCCGGCCCCGGGCCTTTCCTGGCGTTCGAGCCGCTGGTGGGGCAGACGGTGCGGACGCTGCCGCTGCCGGCGACCTTGGCGTTGCGCGGGGCCGGGTGGGTGGATGTGCGGATCGATGACACGCACCGCGTCCGCATACCGCTGGACACCGAGCGGGCGCGGCTGGAACTGCCGCCGCTGGTGCGGCTGCCGGTGGCCGGCGAGCGTCTGGTGGTGGCGATGGATGGCGGTGCTGCGGTGACTGTGACCTTCGCCGGCACCGAGGGAAATCTGGCGGCGGTTGCGGATGCAATTGCCCTGGCGCTGCCCGGCTGCCTGGTGCGGATTGCCCGGCGGCTGCTGCTGACGGACATGTATCGCGGCGATGTGCCGGCCAATGCGCTGACGCTGGGCGCCGGGGCGAACGGGCTGCGGCAGATGGGCTTTCTGGGCGATCTCGCGGCGACGCGCGTGCGGCATGGCTTTTTCGCCTCGACGAGCCCGGTGCGCGACGGGCTGGCGGCGATGCCCGCGGGGCCGGGCGATGATCCCTGGGGGTTTGTCGCACCGGAGCGGGTGCCGGGGGTGATCGATGCAGGGTTGCTGACCATCACCGATGGCGGACCGGGCAACCCGGTCAGGTTGCAGGCGGCGGCCGGGCGGCAGGTGCTGGTCGATTCGCAGGCCGGCGCGGACGATTTCGGGCTGGATGCGGCGGGGCAGGCCGCGAGCATCGCGACAGCTTCCTTTGGCGCCAGCTTTCCCTTCGGACGGACGGCGCTGCGGCACCAGATCGATGTGATCGAGACGGCGACCGGGCGGACCGCGCGCAGCTGGATGTGCCTGCAGGCGCTGCCGGCGATGCTGCACGGGGTGCGGCCTCCGGTGCCGATGTCTGCTGCGCCGCGGGCTCTTCAGGTGACGGTGACGGCGCCCGGCCAGCCGGCCCGGGTGCATACGGTGGACCTGTCGGGGCTGGTGCTGGCCGATGTGGAGCAGGTGGCCGATGCGATCATGGCGGCAGTGCCGGGGGTGCGCGCCTGGGCGTTTACCGCCGATCTTGCGCTGTTCCGGGCGGCGCCACCGGCACCGGGGCCGCCGCAGACCGAAGTTCGGCTGCACATCGAGACGGTGGGGGCGGGCAGCGGCTGGAGGCTTTCGGTGGCGCCGCTGGAGCTGGCGGCCTTGCTGGGGCTGGCGGCGGAAACGGCGGCGGGTGCGGCGCTGGAAGCTGCGGGCGGCGGGGATGTGGCGGACAATGCGGTCGTGACGCGGGCCGAGCTGGTGGCTGGGCTGACGCGGGCGGCGGCGCTGATGACACTGGCGCCGGTGGCGCCGCCGCCTGTCAGCGCGGCGCGCAACAGCTTCGCGCTCACTGCTGTTGCCCGTTCGGGTGCCTATGCTGCGCGGCGGCCGAGCGAGGAATTCGATCGGTTCCTGCGCTATCAATCGGAAGCGCTCGGGTCGCGCTCGGCAATCGAGTGCATCGAGCAGGCGGGCCGCGGAGTGCGCCTTGCCAGCGGGCTGGTGCGGGCGGCGGCATGCCGGGGCTGTGTGATTGTTCCGCCGTTTGCCGATATTGCGCTGGATGGCGCGCTGCATATCGAGTTCAACGAGCCGCCATTGGGATCGGCGCTGTTGGCGCCGACGCTGGTGATCGTGCTGTTTCCGCGAGCCACCTACAGTGCGGCGCAGGTGGCGGCGGCAATTCATGCGGCAGCCAGCGCTGCCAACGCGGGCTCGGCAACGCTGTATCCGGATGGCAGCATCGTGATCGAGACGGCGCAGTTCGGACTGCAGGGGAGCGTTCGGCTGCCGGCGGCAGGCACGCCGCGCGCGGTTGCCGATCCGCTGCTGGGCGCGGGGCGGAGCCTTGCCGGGCGCGGCTGGCCGGATGTGGGGCGTCTTGGCGCAGGGGACGCATTGCGCGCCGGGTTTCGCAG
>JBBRKH010000082.1:0-7980 GCA_038217965.1 Sphingomonadales bacterium
AAGGCGTGCGTTTCCAGCGTGGTCAGCCACTGATGATAATGCTTGCCATTCTTCCAGGCTGGTGCCCGCTCAGTATGAACTTTCCGCGCAGCCTCAGCAAAGGTGGTCCCTGCCTTGTTTGCGGCTTTCCGCTCAGCTAGGGGGTCGACCCCACCACGAATTTGCATTCGCGCAGCCAAAGCGGCATCCCGAGCGTCCCGCAATGACAGCAGCCGAACGGGTCCCAGCGACAGATCGCGGCGCTTTCCGTCCAGACGATAACGCAGCTGCCAATAGCGCCGACCCTGCGAATCCACATATAGCATCAGACCATCGCCATCGGTGTAGCGCCCCGGCGCCGTCAGCCCCTCCACCCCCTTCGCCGTCAGTTTTCCCACCAGACCACTCCTTTCCCACCATGCATCCCACCGAAAGGCCGAGGCTTGGTGGGACAGGCGCGGACCGGATGAGGCACCATAGATTCAGGATTTGCAAGCCCTTGCATGGACTTCGATACTGGATAAGGCGTTGCAAGGCGGCTTGGAACAGGCCCACTGGCGGAGTCGGAGGGATTCGAACCCTCGGTGCCGGTTACCCAGCACGGCAGTTTAGCAAACTGCTGGTTTCAGCCACTCACCCACGACTCCGAGCCTGGCACGATGGGCGGCTATAACCAGCCCACCGCCCACCTGCAACCTCATCGGCCGATGCCAATGTGCTGAAGACCGTGCTTCGCAAATTCTTCCGGACGCTAGATATTGCGCAGGTCCACCACAATCGGGGATTTGAGCAGCGACTTTACCCGCGCGAGGTCCAGTGCTCGGAAGGCGTCCCATTCGGTTACCAGCACCATGGCATCGGCCCCCTCCAGCGTAGCATAGGGGCTGTCGGCATAGTCGACATCGGTCAACACGAGCCGCGCCTGCTCCATGCCTTCAGGATCGTGTGCGCGGATGCTGGCGCCGGCATCCTGCAGTGCCTGCACGATGGCGATCGCCGGGCTGTCGCGCATGTCGTCCGTGTTCGGCTTGAAGGTGAGGCCCAGAACGGCGATCGTCTTGCCGCGAACCGAGCCGCCCACCGCGGCAATCACCCGGCGCCCCATGGCGCGCTTGCGGATATCGTTGACGCTGGCAACCATCTCCACGATGCGAACCGGTGAATCATGATCCTGCGCTGTCTTGATCAGCGCCAGCGTATCCTTGGGAAAGCAGCTGCCGCCATAGCCGGGGCCGGCGTTCAGGAACTTGCGGCCGATGCGGTTGTCCAGTCCGATGCCGCGCGCCACATCCTGCACATCGGCACCGACCTTTTCGCACAGATCGGCGATTTCGTTGATGAAGGTGATCTTGGTCGCCAGAAAGGCGTTCGCGGCATATTTCGTCAACTCCGCCGTGCGCCGCGAAGTCACCATGATCGGCCCGCGGTTCAGATGCAGCGGCCGATAGATTTCCTCCAGTACGGCCTGCGCGCGCGCGTCTTCCACCCCGATGATGATGCGGTCGGGCCGCTTGAAGTCGGCAATTGCGGCGCCCTCCCGCAGGAACTCCGGATTGGAGGCGACCGCAAAATCCGCCTGCGGATTGGCTTCGCGCATCAGCCGTTCCACATCGTCTCCCGTGCCAACCGGAACGGTGGACTTGGTGACGATGACCGAATAGCCGGTGAGTGCGCGGGCAACCTCCTGCGCTGCTGCGTGCACATAGGAAAGGTCGGCGTGCCCGTCGCCGCGCCGCGACGGCGTGCCGACGGCGATGAAAATCGCTTGCGCACCGTCCACCGCCGCATTCAGATCCGTTGTGAAGCGCAGTCGCCCGGCTCGCACATTGGCGGCGACCAGATCATCGAGACCCGGCTCGTAGATCGGCATGATGTTGGCCAGCAGCCGCTCGATCTTCTCTGCATCCGTGTCCACGCACACCACGTCGTGGCCGAAATCTGCAAAGCATGCCCCGGACACCAGGCCGACATAGCCAGAGCCGATCATTGCCACGCGCATTGCTGCTGTCTCCCGGGTTTCTAGTTGCCTGCGACAGCGGGGTTGGCTGCTGCGACCGGAGCGGCTGCTCCCGACGAATCCAGCGGCGGCACAACCGACGGGCCAACCGGGCCGGCAGGCTGGGACAAGGGCGCTGCCAGAAGCAGCGTTTCCAGCGCAGCAAGCGCCTGTTCGGCCGCCTGCAGCCGCCGCGCATCCGCCAACCACAGATCGCGGGTCCGCGATGCCGGCAGCAGCTCGAAGGTGGCAATGGCGCGCGAAAGGTCGCCGGACGCCAGCGCGTCTTGCGCCTTCTGCCGGGTTTCGGGATCGGCCGCCAGGGCGTTCTCGCTGCGCACCTGCACAACGTCAGACAGCCTCGCGACAAGGCGATCCCACCAGCCCGACCCGGGCGGCAACGCAGTCGGCGCAGTCTCGATCGGCTCCTGAAGCCGCTCCAGCAGCATATCGCGCGACTGCGGGGCGGCAGACCATGCCGCGAGAGCCTGCGTTGCCGTGCGGTCGAGCGCGGAGAATCTCTGCGTCAGAATGCCCTCGTAGACACCGAAGGAGCGGCCCACCTCGACAAAGCGCCGCGCCGCCGACAGCACGAACAAATCCCGCATCTGGCCCTGCCCGGCTGCACTGCTTGCAGCGGTTGCAACCAACTGATCCAGGCGTGAAGCAATGCCCGCATCGGCGGCCGCCAGGCGCGCGGATTCGGCCTCAATGCCGACAATACGCTGCACCAGATCATCGGGCACCGCAGATTGCCGCACTTCTGCTGCGACAGGCCCGGTCTCGAGCTTCTCGAGCCGCCCGGCCAGCGCGTCCAGCCGGCCGGCCGCTTCGGTGTCGGCCATGCTCGGCGGATGCTGGAACTGGACCGGCAAGCGGCTTCGCACGCTGGCTTCGAACCACGGATTGGCAATCATCCCGAGCGCAAAGGCAATCGCGCCGGTCGTCAGCACCCAGGGCAGAATCGCGCGCTGCGCCGCCTGCGGCTTGCCATTGGGCGGCCGTTCGCCGGCAGCAAGCGAACGGGCACCCGGCCGGTCCGCCGGATCATCGACACTGTCCAGAACGCGCTCAACCATGCGCCCGGCTTTGCCACAGCGTGCCCGTTGCCGCCAGTAGGGCATCCGTGCTGGGGTGTTCCGCGGTCGCCACGGCCAGCCAATGCGGTCCGGCAGCGCCGGCAACGGCCGAACTGAGGCAGCCAATTCGCAGCAATCTGCGGGAAAGCCCCGCCGAATCCACCAGCGCCGCAAAGCATTGCGCGGTGCGGGCGGAATACAGCAGCGTCGCACAGGCAGCAGCTCCAGCCAGCGCAGCCTTTGCCAACGGCGGCAACGCGTCGGCCAGAACCGCCCGGTAAACCGGAATGCGCACCACCTCCAGATCAACTGGCACGGCGCTATCCGACACATCCTCGCCGCAGGGGTGCAGCAGCCTCCGCCGGCCGTCGTGCGCTGCCAGCGCAAGGCTCGCCGCACCATCCCGGTCGCCCGTCGACACAACGCAGAACCCGGCTGCGGTGGCCGCGCGCGCCGTGGCCGCGCCCACCGCATAGGCCGGCAGCTGCGCCAGCGACGGGTGCAGGCCGCTGCAATGCCGCGGCCCTTGCGGGCTGGTGAACAGCAGCGCGTCGATCTCGCCCTCCGGTGGCTTCCAATCAAGCGCATCGATCCGCAGCAACGGCGCAACCAGTGGCTGAAACCCGGCTATCGCCACCGCCGCCGCTGTCCGACGGGCATCATCGGCCGGTCGGGTGATCAGCAGAAGCGGCTTCAACCAAGCGTCTCCCTCAGGCTGGCTGATGCCTTTGCGATCAGATCGGCCGCCAGGGCCCGGCCCATGTCGGCCGGGCTTTCGCCATTGCTCGATCGATGGCCGAAAATCCGCTCGCTGCCGTCCGGGCTGAGCAGTTCGGCTGCAATCTGCAATCCGGGCGTGAAGCTGGCGTGCGCTGCGACAGCCGTATGGCAGCTGCCACCCAGGCCTTCCAGCAAGCCCCGCTCGGCTTCCACGGCAGCCCTGGTCGGCGCATCATCGAGCGGGTGCAACAGCGCGATGGTAGCCAGATCATCGGATCGCGCGGTAATGCCCACCGCGCCCTGAGCACTCGCCGGCAGCCAATCGGAAATCGCCAGCTCGACGCCTGCTGCAATCCCCAGGCGATCGAGCCCGGCGCTGGCGAGGAAGGTGGCGGCAACCTCGCCATCGGCGACCTTGCGCAGCCGCGTGCCGACATTGCCCCTGAGCGGCACAACGGCAAGGTCCGGCCGCCTGGCGCACAGTTGCGCGGCGCGGCGTGGGCTGGATGTGCCGACCGTGGCACCGTGCGGAATCTCGGCCAGCGATGCTGCACCCACAAGCCGGTCGCTCGGGTTGGCGCGCGGCAGGAAGGCGACCAGCGATATGCCGCCCGCCAGGCGGGTTTCCACATCCTTCATCGAATGCACGCCAAGATCGATGCGGCCATCGAGCAGCGCCTGATCCAGTTCGCGCGTCCACAGCGCCTTGCCGCCGATTTCGGCAAGCGGCCGATTCTGCACCCGGTCCCCCTCGGTCGAAATGACGACAGTTTCCATGGCATCCTCGGCAAGGCCGTGCGCTGCAATCAGCGCAGCGCGCACGAGCATGGTTTGTGCGAGCGCAAGCGGTGAACCGCGGGTTCCGATGCGCAGGACAGGCTTCACGCAGGAACACTCCTCGAGTTGCAGACGATGCCAGTTTCCATGCCGCCTCGCCGTCCATGCGCCAAGCCCCTGCAGGGCTTTTTCTGCGCCCGATCATTTCTCAATCACGGGGCTTGCAATTTCATTCACGCTATTGCAATGCGCGCTTGCTTCGGACTTTGCCACCTCGGGTGGCCAGAGAAAGAGCTTGCCGCCCATTGTCGGCCCAAAAATCTTTGGGGCTTCTGTGATCAGCAAACTTTTTTCGGCAATCATGCCATCTATGGAGGTTTTTCGATGAACAAGATGTTGACGCTCGCCGCTGTCGCGAGCCTTGCACTGGTTGCTGCCTGCGGCGAAAAGAAGGCAGCCGACGTGGCCGCCGACGCAACCACCGATGCTGCCGCCAGCACCGAAGTTGCTGCCGACGCCATGGCAACTGCCGCCACCGACACCGCCGTTGCCGCTGACGCCACGACCAATGCCGCTGTTATGGGTGCCGACGCTGCCGTGACCGACGCTGCTGCCGCCACCGGCGCGACTGCTGCCGGCGCTGCAACCGCTGCTAGTGGTGCAATGGCCGCTGGTGCGGACAAGATGGCTGCCGGCGCCGACAAGATGGCTGCCGCTGCCGACGCCATGAAGGCGAAGGGTGAAGAACTGGCCAAGTAAGCCAGATCATCATTCTCGATACAAAAGGGGCCGCGGTGGAAACACCGCGGCCCTCGTTGCATTCAGCGCCTTTTTCCGGACTCGTGGTCGACCCGTCGACCCGCCTTCAGATCTCCACCTGGCTCCCGAGCTCGACCACCCGGTTGGTCGGCAGCTTGAAGAATTCCATTGCGCTTTCCGCGTTCCGGAGCATCCAGGCAAAAAGCTTTTCCCGCCAGATCGCCATGCCTGGTCGCTCCGACGCCAGCAGGGTCTGCCGCGCCAGGAAAAAGCTTGTGTCCATCATCTTGACCTGTGGGCCACAGTTTTCCACCAGCTTCAGGGCCGCAGGCACATCGGCCTGCTGCATGAAACCATAGCGCAAGACCATACGGTAGAAGTTCTCCGAAAGGTCGATCACTTCGATCCGATCTTCCTGATCGACGAACGGCACCTCGTCGATCACCACCGTCAGCACTATGATGCGCTCGTGCAGCACCTTGTTGTGCTTCAGATTGTGCAGCAGCGCGTGCGGAACGCCCTGCGGCGACGATGTCATGAACACGGCGGTGCCCGAGACCCGGGGGGCAGCGCGCGAGGCAGATGTGATGAAATTCTCCATCGGCATGGCGCTTTCCTTCAGGCGCTCCTGCATCAGCAATCGGCCTTTCGCCCAGGTGGTGAGGAAAATGAACACGCTCAACCCGATCAGCAGCGGGAACCAGCCGCCATCCGGGATCTTGGTGAGATTTGCGGCAAAATAGGCACCGTCGACGATCAGGAATGTGCCGATCACCAGACCCGCCAGCCATTTGTTCCATTTCCACACCGAGATGATCAATATCGCCATCATGCAGGTGGAAATGAACATCGTGCCCGTAACCGAGATGCCGTAGGCTGCGGCCAGATTGGACGAGGTTTCAAATCCGAGGACGAGCATGATGACCAAAACCAGCAGCGCCCAGTTTACCACCGGGATGTAAATCTGCCCCGAAGCGCTCGCCGACGTGTGCAGAATGCGCAGGCGCGGCAGAAAACCGAGCTGCACTGCTTGCCGGGTCACCGAAAAAGCCCCCGAAATCACCGCCTGGCTGGCAATCACCGTTGCCATGGTCGCAAGGATGACCAGCGGCAGCCGGAACTCTTCCGGGGCGAGCAGGAAGAAAGGATTGCGGATGGCTTCCGGGGTCGAGATCAGCAGGGCGCCCTGCCCCAGATAACAGAGCATGAGCGCCGGCATCACCACCCACATCCACGAAAGCTTGATCGGATTGCGGCCGAAATGTCCCATGTCGGCATACAATGCCTCGGCACCAGTCACAGCGAGCACCACGGATGACAGCGCCAGGAAAGCAAGCATTCCATCGGTGCGGAAGAAATTGACTGCATGATGCGGAGAGAGTGCCGCCAGTATCCCGGGGTTTTCGGCGATATTCATGATGCCAAGGCCCGCGAGCGTCACGAAATACACGAGCGTGATCGGTCCGAAGAAGGCGCCGACGCGCGCCGTGCCGAAGCCCTGGATCAAGAACAGCACCACGATGATGCCGATCGCGATTGGCATGACCAGCGGCTGCAAGCCTGCATTGACGATAGTCAGCCCCTCGACCGCCGACAACACGGAAATCGCCGGTGTGATAATGCTTTCGCCAAAGAACAGCGCGGTTGCCAGAATCCCGAGCACGACCACCCACGGCGCCCACACCTTGCCGTGACCATGTCGCATCAAAAGCGCCTGCAGGGCGATTGCGCCACCCTCGCCGCGATTGTCCGCACGCAGGATGATGCCGACATATTTCACCGATACGATCAGCATCATCGTCCAGAAAATCAGGCTGATGATCCCGAACAGGTGAAAACTGTCGACCGGCAGCGGATGGTGGCCGGTGAAGGTTTCCCGCAAAGCATAGAGCGGGCTGGTGCCGATGTCGCCGAACACCACCCCGAGTGCGCCCAGCATCAGCTTGCCGATACCGTCCTTGCCATGCGCATTTCCGGCCTTGCCTGCCACCGGTGCAGAGGCGCTCATGGGCGTCGCAAGCGTTGCTTGATGGCAACTGGTATCAACGTTTCACCGAACAGCAACGGCCCTTGGCAGGGTCAGGGATGCCGCGCGCTAGCAGCATATCGGCAGTCCGGCAACGCATTGCACGGCGCTCAGGCGAAACTGTAGGAGCCACCCTTTTCCAGCGCCTTCCGGTATGCCTCGCGGGCCTGGAATCGCTTCACCCACGCATCGATTGCAGGATATCGGGCCCGCTGCCCGAACACACCGGCAATCTCGCCCACGAAGCTCATCTGGATGTCGGCGCCAGACAGCGCATTGCCGACCAGCCAGTCCTGCCCGGCGAGCGCACCCTCGACGAAGCCGAGATGGTTGGCGAGCTCGCTGTCGATCCGCGGCTTGAGCGGGGCAGCCGCTTCTCCCAGCCGGCTGGTGTAGAGCTGCAGCATCAATGGCAGCATCGCCGACCCTTCCGCATAGTGCAGCCACATCTGATAGGCGTCATAGTCGGCACCATCCGGCGCGGGGCACAATCTGCCATTGCCATGATGGCGAATGATGGCATCGATGATCGCTCCGGATTCGATCATCGTGCGGCCATCCATCACGACAACGGGCGATTTTCCCAGAGGGTGCACCTGCAGCAGTTCGGGCGGTGCCAAATTCGTGATGGCATCTCGCTCATA
>JBBRKH010000083.1:0-7936 GCA_038217965.1 Sphingomonadales bacterium
CCGCCCCCGCCCCCCCCCCCCCCCACGCCTGGGGCTCTCCGAACACGGGCGTGGCAAGGGCGGAGGTGGTGGCTGCGGTGGCAAACACCAGCGCCACAAGGGAATTGAGCGATATCATGAGGCTCCTTTGTAGTGCATCATCCCGCAGGCGCAATGGCAGAGGCTGCACCGTCCCCGCGCTTCCCCCCGCGCTTCCCCCCGCGCTTCCGCCCGCGCTTCCGCCCGCGCTTCCGCTCGCGCAATGCGCCTGCTAAGGCGGCGTCAAGATGGCGTTTCTCAACCGGTTTGATCGTTACCAGTTCGGGCTGATCCTCGTGCCGCTGCTGGCGACGCTGGTGATCGCTGCCATGCTGCTGCTTCTGGAAAAGATGCTGAATCTGTTCGATTTCGTGGTTAACGAAGGCGGACCCGTCTCCGTCGTCTGGCGCATGCTCGGCAATCTCATCCCGGAATATCTGTCGCTCGGCATTCCCATCGGCGTGCTGCTGGGAATTCTCCTCGGCTTCCGCCGTCTTGCGCTCTCGTCGGAGCTCGATGCCATGAACGCCATCGGCGTCGGCTATGGCCGCATGCTGCGCGTTCCCTTCATCTTCGCGACCGTGTTCGCAATCTTCAATTTCGGCATCGTCGGCTTCCTGCAGCCCTATTCGCGCTATGCTTACGAAGGCCTGCAGTTCGAGCTGCGCTCGGGCGCGCTCGGCGCCAGCATCAAGGTCGGCGAGTTTACGAAGATCGGCACGCGCGCCACACTGCGCGTCGAGGAAAGCTTTTCCAACGGTGCTGATCTGCGCGGCGTCTTCGTGCGCTCGTCCACCGAAGACGGCCGCTCGCTGGCAGTCTCGGCGGCGCGCGGCCAGTTCCTCATGAGCGACGACAGCAACGTCATCATCCTGCGCCTGAAAAACGGCACGCTGGTGCACGAAGCCCCGCGCGCCACGGTGCCCCGCGTGCTCACCTTCGTGCAGCATGATCTTCCAGTCGATCTGCCGGCGATGGAAAGATTTCGCGCCCGCGGCGACAAGAATCTGGAAATGACGCTTCCCGAGCTGTGGCAGACCATCGGCGACCCCGAGGCAACGCCGGCGCTGCGGCTCGAGGCGAAGGCGGCATTCCACCGCCGCATCATTCAATGCATCGTGATGTTCGTGCTGCCGTTTCTCGCCGTGGCGCTGGCCGTCCCGCCCAAGCGCAGCACGTCGGCGCTGGGCGTCTTCCTCGCCGTCATCATCATCGTCACCTATCACAAGGTCACCGAATATGGCGAGCGTATGGGCGCCATCGGCCGGGTCGATCCGGTGCTGGCGCAGTGGATCCCGTTCACGCTGTTCGCGGCAATGTGCCTGTGGATGTTTCATGTGCTGGCGCACACGCCAGGTGGCCAACCCATCGGCGGGCTGGACCGCGCTTTCGGCAAGCTCGCCGGCGTCATCCGGAGGCTTTGGACCACCAGGGGCCCCAACCTCACCGACGCTGCTGTCCCGGCCGGCTGAGCCATGCTGAAACGCATTTTTCCGGCGCCGACGCTCGCGCGCTACACGGCCAAGATGTTCCTGCTGCGATCGTTCGCCTTCCTCGCTGGCCTCGTCCTCATCCTGCAGACGCTCGATCTGCTCGGCGAATCCGGGCGCATTCTCGCGGTGGAGGGCAATGGCGAGGCGGAGCTCTGGCGCTATGTCTCGCTGCGGCTGCCGCAGCTTATTGCGCTGTTCCTGCCGTTTTCGGTGCTGCTGGCCACCCTCGTCACCTTCATGACGCTGAACCAGAACAGCGAGATCGTCATCTTCAAGGCGGCTGGCATCAGCTCGCACCAGATCCTCGCTCCCCTCGTGCTGGCAGGCCTTGCCATCGCCGCGCTCAATTTCGCCTTCAACGAGCGCATTCTCGTCCGCGCGGTGGAGAGCTTCGATCGCTGGAAAGCGGTCGGCTATGCCCAGTTGCCGCCCGACACCAAGGGCCGGGGCGAGGTGTGGGTGCGCGCCGGTGACGATCTTTTCCATGCCACCAGGGTTTTGGGCGAGGGAGCGGAAACCCGGCTGGTCGACGTAACGCTCTACAACCGCGAATCCGAACGGCTGGTGGAAATCGTTCGCGGCAGCGAAGCCCGGCCATCGGCAAACGGCTGGTCCTTTGCAAACGCCCGCCGCTTCGACGTGGCGACCGGACGCCAGACGCAGGCGCCGCTGCTTGCGGTGCTGTCGGTTGCCACCACGCAGCAGTTCACCACGCAGGGCGTCAATGCGGATTATCTGTCATTCCGGCAGCTGCGCCCGGCGATCGCCGCGCTGGAGGCCGCCGGCAAGCCGACCGACCAGCTGCGCGCCAAGCTGTATCACAAGATTTCCGGCCCGCTGTCGTCGGCGCTGATGCCCCTGCTGGGCGCCGTCGCCGCCTTCGGCCTGGCGCGTTCGGGGCGCCTGTTCATTCGCGCCGTCATCGGACTTGCGCTCGGTTTCGCCTTCTTCGTGGCAGACAATTTCGCCATGGCGATGGCCGATTTCGGCACCTATCCGCCCTGGGCCGCCGCCTGGGCGGCTTTCCTGCTGTTCTTCCTGGTCGGCGAAAGCCTGCTTTTCCGCACCGAGGAATGACGGACTTTGCAGACCGCGTGCGGTATGGTGGCAAACATCGGTGCGGGCACTGCCGGCGAGTTGATCGACCAGTTCCGCTTTGGCAACATTGCGCCTGTCGCCTTGTCCGCCGGCACCCTCTATGTCGTCGGTGCCTACATGGTTTCGGACGTCGTCGGCACGGCCAGCTCGCTCGGCACCGGCCAGAGCGGCACCGGCAGCTTCAATCCGTTGCTGGCCACGGTCAATGATCGCTTAAGCAATTTCGACTCCACCTTCGGCTTCCCGACCCGCACCAACAGCACCGGCGGCGCCTGGCTTGGCGCCAACCTCAACTTCGGCAATGGGGGCGTCATTCCAGAGCCGGCCACCTGGGCGATGCTGATTGCCGGCTTTGGTCTGGTTGGCGTTGCTGCCCGGCGGCGCCGCACAATCACCGCCTGACACGGCGGATTTTGATGTGCCCCGCCGGCTTGTCTGGCGGGGCGCTTCCATTCGTCACGCTTGGCGCTGTCTGCATTCTGTCCCAAATAGGTCGCAATTGTCGCCTATTGCAAAGGCAAGAAATTGGAGCAGTGCGTTGATCGTTGACCACCAAAGCCGTCCCGGAATCTGGAACCGGGCGCATTATCTGGACCGGATGACCCTGCAACAGCTGGTGGTCGCCTATTTCCAATATTATGCGATCCAGGCCTATCTGCTGCTGGCCGTGCTCAGCATCGGTGTCGCGTGGATGGCGCCGCCCACGCTGGTGCAGGGCCTTGTCGCGGCCGTCTTCGCGGTCGTTGCCTATCCGTTCATCTGGTATCTGCTGCACAGGAATGTGCTGCACGGAAAGTGGATGTGGAAATCGCCGCTGACGGCGCGCACCTGGAAGCGCATCCACTATGATCACCACCAGGACCCGAACCATCTGGAGGTGCTGTTCGGCGCGCTCTACACCACGCTGCCCACCATCGCCATTGCCACGATCCCCGCCGGCTGGCTGATCGGCGGCCTTGGCGGTGCAGCGGTTGCGTTTGCCGCCGGCCTGCTCACCACCTGCTTCTATGAATTTGCCCACTGCATCCAGCACCTCAGCTACAAGCCGAAGAACAGCTGGCTCGCCGCCATGAAGCGTCGCCACATGGCGCACCATTTCCACGACGAAAGCGGCAATTTCGGCATCACCAGCTTCTGGCCGGATCGCCTGTTCGGCACCTTCTACGAGCGCGAGCAGCGGCCGCAGAAATCGGCTACCGTGTTCAATCTCGGCTACACCGACGAGGTCGCCAAAACGTGGCCGTGGGTGTCGGACATGTCGGGCGGTGTCGCGCGCGGCCATCCGCGCCACAGATCTTCAAATGGCGGCGGCAAATCTGCCAACGAAGATGCGTCTTCGCTGAGCGATGCTGCCTGATACCGCTGCCTGATGGCGGTGGACGTCGAACCGGTCGGCACGGCGGCCGATCGCCGGGCCTTCGTCAACCTCCCCTGGCAGCTGTATGCGGGCGATCCGAACTGGCGGCCGCCGCTGAAGGCCGATAGCCGCGCGTTGATCGGCAGCAGCAAGACCAATCCTTTCTTCCTGCACGCAAAAGTGGCCTTGTTTCTGGCTCGCCGGGGGGGGCGCGTGGTCGGCCGCATAGCCGCGCACGTGGACGAACTGGTGATCGAGCGCCGCCCCGGTCTTGGCCAATGGGGCCTTTTCGAAACCATCGACGACGCCGAAGTCGCCAGTGCGCTGATTGCCACCGCGGAAGGCTGGCTGCGCCGCGAAGGCATGACCCGCGCGCAGGGGCCGATGAGCCTTTCCATCTGGGACGAGCCGGGCCTCCTCGTCAGCGGCTTCGATACGCCGCCCACGGTGATGATGGGGCACCATCTCGCCTATTATGCGCCGCTGATCGAGGCCGCCGGCTATGCCGGGGTGAAAGACCTGCACACATGGGAACTGCCGATCGAGCACGGCCTGCCCGAGCTGGTGAACCGCATCGTCGCGGCCGGCGAGCGCAACCCGAAGATCCGCATCCGCATGCTGGACCTGGCGCACTATGATCGCGACGCCCGCATCCTGATGGACATACTGAACGAAGCCTGGGGGCAGAACTGGGGCTATGTGCCGCTGACCGAGGCGGAAAAGCTCTTCATCGCCAGGAAGCTGAAGCCCATCGCATTCCCGCAGCTCGTGCGGATCGCCGAAGTGGACGGCGAGCCGGTCGCCTTCATGATCACCATGCCCGATGTGAACGAGCTGACCAGAGACTTGAACGGCGAACTGTTCCCCTTCGGCTGGGCGAAGCTGCTCTGGCGTCTGCGCAAGCCACAGACCACCCGCATGCGCGTTCCGCTGATGGGCGTCCGCACCCATCTTCAGGGCACCCGCATGGCATCCATCCTCGCCTTCATGATGATCGAGTTCACCCGCCGCGACGCCATCGCCCACTTTGGTGCAAAATCCGGCGAGATAGGCTGGATTCTGGAAGACAATGGCCCGATGCGATCGATCGCCGACGTGATCGAAAGCCGCATCACCCGCACCTACCGCATCTACGAACGAGACCTTTTTCCATGTCTCGATGATGAAGTCTGATCGAGCCTTGGTATCAGTCCATCGCCGCGTAGATCATCGTCCGCAGCTGGCGCCTGACCGGCCAGGTGGAGGATGGCATCAGCTGCGTCATGAAGGTAACCACCATTTCCGCTTCGGGATCGATGAAGAAGAAGGTGCTCGCCGCTCCGCCCCAGAAATAGTCACCGGTGTTGCCGGCGATCAGCGTCTTGTGCACGGCGGTGGTGGTGGCAAAGCCCAGCCCGAAGCCGACGCCGTCGTAGGCGGCTTCGGAAAAGGCGGATTTCGAAAGCTGCGGCAGGGTCTTGTCGCCCGGCAAATGGTTTGCCGTCATCAGCTCCAGCGTCTTGCGGCCGACAAGGCGCGGGTGCCCCGTGCGCAACGCCTCGCAGAAGCGCAGATAGTCGGCCGCCGTCGAAACGAGGCCGCCACCGCCGGAAACGAAGCTGGGTGGCCGCAGAAAGCCGGAGCTGTCGGCCTGGTCCTGCACGACAAGGCCGTGCTTCGAGGGCTGATAGCAGGTGGCGAGCCGTGCTTCCTGGCCTGCCCGGACATGAAATTCGGTGTCCACCATGCCGCACGGCACAAAGATGCGGCGGCGCAGGAACTCCTCGAACGGTTCGCCGGAAATCACCTGCACCAGCCAGCCGACAACATCTGTTGCCACCGAATAATTCCACCAGTCGCCGGGGGAGAATTCCAGCGGCAGATCGGCAAGAGCCGCGACCATCCGCTCCAGTGTCATCTCGCCCTTCTCGATCTCGCCGATGCCCAGCCGGCGGTAGGCGGCATCCACATTGCTGTTCAGCTGAAAGCCGTAGGTCAGGCCGGCGGTGTGCCGCAGCAGATCGATCACCTGCATCGGCCGGGCGCAGGCTTTGGTAAGCCAGCCCGTCTTCAGCGTGCCACCGGCATACACCTTCAGGTGCTTCCACTCCGGGATATGCCTGTGCACCGGATCATCCAGCTGCAGCCGGCCTTCCTCCACCAGCATCATCAGCGCCACGGAGGCGATCGGCTTGGTCATCGAATAGATGCGGAAGATCGTGTCGTCGGCGATGCTGCGCTGTTGTGCCATATCGGCGAAGCCCTGCGCCGAGCTGTGCACCAGTTCGCCGCCCTGGCTCACCTGCAGCAGCGCGCACGGCAGCTTTCCGGTATCGAGGTAGGCGGATTTCAAAAAGCCGTCGATTGCCTGCAGCCGGTCGCGATTGAAGCCCATGCCCGTTCCCTTTGCACTGTCGTTCGCGGTGCGGTAGCAGGCAGCCGGCGGTTTGGGAAAGGGCGGTTAGCTCAGCGGTAGAGCGTCTCCTTTACACGGAGAGGGCCGGCGGTTCGAAACCGTCACCGCCCACCAAGCCGCAGGCGGCGCAAAATAGTGCAAGCACTATTTTCGACTCGCCGCAGGCCCGGCCGGCACGCGAATGGCGCAGTGCGACATTCGACGTGACCGACGAATCGCGGCTTTGCCGCGATCTCTTTTTCGTTTCTCCTTTCTCGCCAGTTTTCGTTGCAGCGCAGCAACACCGGCCACGATTCCCACCATTTCACACACACGCCCAAAAGCTGTAACAAAAATGTCACATATGCCCGCCAATGAGCCTTCACCGGCATGGGTGCGAATCCCATTGTCCAGACAGCTTTCAAGTTCGACGCGCC
Organism: Sphingomonadales bacterium; assembly: GCA_038217965.1. Lineage (GTDB taxonomy): Bacteria > Pseudomonadota > Alphaproteobacteria > Sphingomonadales > Sphingomonadaceae > Sandaracinobacteroides. Next base: position 6,778 of record JBBRKH010000083.1, read on the forward strand.
GTCCGCGTCCACCGGCTCACCTCAGGGGTAAAACGCTATGGCTCTTTCGCTCAACATCAAATTGTGGCGCGCTCTTTGCACAACCACCGCGCTTTCGGTCATCGCGCTGGCCGCGCCTGCCGTTTATGCGCAGGAGGTCAGCGGCACGATTCGCGGCGATGTGGTGGATGATACCGGCGCGCCGCTGGTGGGTGCCACGGTCACCGTGACGCACGTGCCGTCGGGCACCCGCTCGGTGCAGACGACGGACGGCGGCGGCACCTTCAGCGCGCCCAACCTGCGCATCGGCGGCCCTTATGACATCAGCGTTGCCGCGCCCGGGTTTGAAAGTGCGCAATCCACCGTTCCCAGCATCTCGTCCGGCCAGCCGCAACGGATTTCGGTGTTCCTCGTCCCCGAGGGCCAATCCATCGAAGTGACGGCAACGCGGACGATGAAATCCTCGATCGCCATTGCCACCGGCCCGGCGACTTCACTGAACGCGCGCGAAATCACGACCATTTCCAACGTCAACCGCGACATCCGCAACCTCGCGGCGCGCGATCCGCTGGTAAACCTCGATCCGACCAATGGCGGCGCAATTTCCATTGCCGGCCAGAACAACCGCTTCAACCGCTTCTCGGTGGACGGCATTGCGTTCGGCGATCCGTTCGGCCTCGAATCCGGCGGCCTTGCCTCGGCCCGTGGTGCGGTGCCGATTGATGCGATTGGCGAGTTCACCGTGGAAATTGCGCCGGTCGACATCCAGCAGGGCGGCTTCCAGGGCGGCTCCATCAACGCGGTGCTGAAATCGGGCGGCAATGATTTCGATCTCGGCGGCTTCTACACCTTCACCAACGACGATCTGGGCGGCAGCAAGACCCGCGACCGGGTGGTGACGCGGAACTTCGAATCGAAGATTTTCGGCGGCCAGATCACCGGGCCGATCATCCGCGACAAACTGTTCTTCGCAGTCACCTATGAAGGCCTGCGCGACCAGACCCCGGCCACCATCGGCATCGAGGGCGAGGGCTTTGCCAACAGCGTGCCGCGGCTTACGCGTGCGACGGTGGACCGGGTCAAGGCGATTGCCAATACCGTCTATGGGCTGGACGCGCTGGACGTGCCGCAGAATGCCGAAGAGCGCGATGACAAGCTGGTCGCCAAGGTGGACTGGAAC
>JBBRKH010000084.1:0-7921 GCA_038217965.1 Sphingomonadales bacterium
GCTGGGGCCCAGCCCGATGCAAAAAAACGCCAGCGCGAACGCGCCGGTGACGATGGCAAGCAGCAGAGGTGCCAGCGCCGGGTCGACGCCGCCCGGCAGGGGGAGCGCGGCGACGCCCTTGGCCGCGGCAAGCCCGAACGCTCCGCCGCTGCCCGAATCGATGAAACCGACGGGCGCCGGCCATGCCAGACCGAGTGCAATGGCGCCAACGAGCATGGCGCTGCCAGTGAGCAGAAGCCCTCGACGCGGATGCGCAATTGGCCGCCCGGTCAGCAGCCTGGCCCCCCACACGAAAAACAGCGGAACCAGCAACACAGCGGCGAGACCAAAGCCCTGCAGGGCGAAATCGGCAAACCAGGCGCCCGGCAGTCCCAGCAGATTCTGCGGTGCCAGATCGGTTGCATTGTTCAGAGAAGGATCGTCCGGTCGATAGCTGACAAGCGCGGCCGCAAGCGAGAGCGACACACTCACCAGAAGGATGCCCGCGGCAACCCGCGCTGCTGTCCTCAGAGCCGTGATGGCCCGTTTGCCCGCCGTTGGTGGCGCCGAGCCTCCAGGCGCCACGCTCTTTGCCCGTCGCTTCCACGGGGCAGCATCGAACAGCGATTGAGCGGCTGTGGCCATAAAGCTCATCATGCCGTGCGCGGCCTGTTCCGGTCAAGCACATGTTCCCCTTCTGTGCCACCTCTGCAACCACCATCCGGCCCCGGTGGCAAAAAGAGAGGCCCGGAGACGAATCTCCGAGCCTTAAGGAAATGGGACCATGGAAGTCCCGAAGCGAGCACAGGAGCCCGAAGGCACCCGATGATTGCTATTCAAGTCCCGTGCCAACTTTGCCAACTTGCTAGACAGACGGAAATTGGCTCAACATCTGCATAGAAATTGAGCACATGTGATCATTGATTGCTGCAGTGCCTTCAAATTCGGCAATCGCAGACGTGGCAAAGCTGCCCCTTGGGTGTTGGCGCTAGGCAGGCTAAGCTTGCGGCATGACAAGGCAAGGCGCAGATATTCTGATCGTTGGCGGCGGGCTCGTCGGGCAGACACTGGCGCTCGCGCTGGCCGCGCACGACCTTTCGGTCGTCATCATCGAACGGGCAGAGCCGGAGGCGCATCTCGCCGCCGAATTCGATGGCCGTGCATCTGCCATTGCCAGCTCCACCGGACGCATGCTGCGGCTGTTAGGGCTTGGCGACCTGTTCGAGCGCGAGGGTTGCGCCATTCGCGCCATTCGCGTCACCGATGGGCTGTCGCCCATGCATCTGCATTTCGACAGCGAGGAAGCGTCGCCCGCAGAGCCGCTTGGGACCATGCTGGAAAACCGGGCGTTGCGGGCGGAATTGCTGGCGCTGGTTCGCGCCAACGCCAACATCACGCTCGTGGCACCGGCCGAGATAGCCGCCCTCGTTTGCGATGCTGCGAGCGCGCGCATCGATCTGGTCGATGGGCGGCTGTTTGCGGCGCCACTGGTCATCGCCGCGGATGGGCGGCGCAGTGCGCTGCGCGAGCAGGCCGGCATCCGCATCGCCCAATGGCGCTATGATGCAGCGGCCATCGTCACCATGCTGTCGCACGAACGGCCGCACAATCATGTTGCGTCGGAGCTGTTCTATCCGGCCGGCCCGTTCGCGCAGCTGCCGATGCGCGATCTGGCAGACGGCAGCCACCGTTCGGCGCTGGTGTGGACCGTTCGCGCGTCCGATGCCGCGGGTGTGATGCTGCTGGGGCCGCGTGCCCTTGCTGCCGAAGCGGAAAAGCGCATGGGGGGATTTCTTGGAAGAATAGCGGTGATTGCGCCGCCTGCGCACTATCCGCTCGGCCTGCATCACGCCGAGCGCTACTGGGCAGATCGGCTCATACTGGTGGGAGATGCCGCGCACGGCATCCATCCGATCGCCGGGCAGGGCCTCAACATGGGGTTGCGCGATGTTGCAGCACTCGCCCAGACGCTGGTCGAGGCCAGCCGGATCGGCGAGGATCTGGGTGCCCCCGACGTCGGTCGCCGCTACGAGCGCTGGCGTCGCGCCGACAATGCCGCCGTCGCTGTCGCGACCGACAGCCTTGCCAGACTGTTCTCCGTGCCGGGCAGGTCCGCTGCTTCGCTGCGGCGTGCCGGACTTGCCGCAGTCAACCATATTCCACCGCTGCGGCGATCATTCATGGCGATTGCACGGGGCGAGGCCGGCACCTTGCCGCCGCTGCTGCGCGGAGAGCTTGGCTGAGCTGACCGGGCCAACCTTGCCATTCCGGCACCGGGTTCAGCGCTCAATCATCGCGGCTGACGCGCTCCTCGCGCTCGTGGCGCTCCTGGGCTTCCAGCGTCATGGTGGCGATCGGGCGGGCTTCCAGCCGCGGCAGGGAAATAGGGTCGCCGGTGATTTCGCAATAGCCATAGTCACCGCTCTCGATGCGCCGCAGCGCGGCATCGATCTTCGAGGTCAACTTGCGCTGGCGGTCGCGGGTTCGCAGTTCCAGCGCCCAGTCCGTCTCGGATGACGCGCGATCGGTCTGGTCCGGTTCCTGCAGCGGACCTTCCTTGAGCGTCGCCAGCGTGGCGCGCGCTTCATGGGCAAGATCGGCTCGCCACTTCAGCAGCTTGGCGCGGAAATATGCCAGCTGGCGTTCGCACATGAAATGTTCGCCTTCGCCGGGGCGATAGCCTTCCGGGATCTCCAGCCGCTCTATCTCCGCAAGCAGCCCGGAATGCCCGAAAATATCGGCATCGTCGTTCTTCGATGTGATGTGCGACATCCGCTCTATCCCCCTCCGCTGACGCACCCTCCCGTACCAGTGAACCACAAGCCATCATGTGCACTCCCCATGCACGGATTGCGATCACCAGCGGGCCGGCGAGCAGAGTGACCATCGCCCGTCAGCTTGCTGCGGCCTTAGCGGAGCACGGCCGCAGCGGCAAGGCTCCAGACCAACAAATGGCGGCTCCAGCGCCAAAAAAAATGCGACGAAATATCAGGCGTGTGGGCGTTTCACCACAGGCGCCGCAGCACCGCCAGCAGCGCCCGCGCGGGCAATCACCTCGGCGAGCGGCTCCACGACGCAGGCCATCCAGTGGGCAGTGGCGTGCAGCAGGCTGTGCTGATCGAGCAGGATGCCGATGTGCCCGGGCCACCAGGCGATATCGCCCCTGGCAAAAGTCCCGTCGACCACCGGATCGCCGGCGTCGGCGTGAAGCATGTCGCTGTCCCGGCGTGCGGTGCGCCCGACCATTTTCCAGGCGACCTGCAGCAGCCCGGAGCAATCCACACCGGCGCGGGTGCGCCCGCCCCAGCGATACGGCGTGCCGATGAAGCTCTTTGCAAGCTCGACCCAGTCGGCGCCAGGAGCCAGCAGATGCCGGCGGTGCAGGAAACAACCCATATGATGGCCGGAAACCATCTGGACAAAGCGGCTGTCATGATCCCGGACCAACAGCTGCGCTGCCATCGGCAATGTGCCCACCACGGTGGCCTTCACGGCAGGCGCTGCAAACACCAGCGCGTCACCCGGGCCGACAAGCGCGGCGTCGCCGCTCACATCGTCGATATGCTCGAGAGCCGAGAGGTCGGCATACCCCACATAATGATCGTGCAAGCCATAGCCCCAGGCCCGGCCAGCGCTGCAATCGAGCACGGCGAACTGCTCGCCAAACAACAGTTCGCTGACGGCAAGGGCATCCGGTCCGGGCGCATCGCGCAACGGTGCACTTCTTGTGCGCACCTGCATGACGACGGGCTCCGCGTAGGCCTGAACGGCAATCCGGTCGGCAAGCGAAATATCTGCCAGATCCTCCCGCCAGGCCGCCGTCCGGGGATCGAGCGGGCCGAGCCGGCGGGTGCAGCGTGGGCCGGCAATGCGGCTCTGCAGCCGATTCATCGGGCGAACCGCCCTTCGATCACCTTCAGCGCGGCAAAGATGGCCATGGCAGCGCCACCCTTCGGCCGCCCGGCCCGGGCCGTGCTGTTCCACGCAAAGAGGTCGAAATGCGCCCACGGCACCTCGGCGGCAACAAAATGCTCCAGAAACAATGCGCCGACGATGGCGCCGGCAAAGCCGCTTTCGGCGTTGTTGTTGAGGTCGGCGATGGTAGAGCTGAACAGGCTGCGATAATTCTGCCACAGCGGCAGCCGCCATAGCGGATCCTCGCAAGCGATGGCGGCATCCGCGAATTCGCCGGCGAGCGCCTCGTCGTTGGTGAACATCGCCGGCAGCTCCGGGCCAAGCGCTACCCGCGCGGCGCCGGTGAGGGTCGCAAAATCGAGTGTCAGCGCCGGCCCCGCTTCGCCGGCAAGCACCAGCGCGTCGGCGAGCACGAGGCGGCCTTCCGCATCGGTGTTGCCGATTTCGATGGTCAGGCCCTTGCGGGTGGCGATCACGTCGCCGGGGCGGATCGCATCGCCGGAGACCGCATTGTCGACAGCGGCAATGACCAGCTTTAGCCGGATGGGCAGTCGGCGCTCGATGACCAGCCTTGCCAGCGCCAGGGCATGCGCCGCGCCACCCATGTCCTTTTTCATGAGAGCCATGGAGTTGCCGGGCTTCAGATTGAGTCCGCCGGTGTCGAAGCAGACCCCCTTGCCGACCAGCGCCACCAGCGGCCGCCCGGCGTCACCCCAATCAAGCGAAATGATGCGCGGCCGTCTTGGGCTGGCGCGCCCGACGGCGTGGATGGCCGGGAAATTCTGCTCGATGAGTGCCTCGCCCGATACCACCGTCACCCGTCCGGCGCAGCTTTCCGCCAGCGCACGCACGGCGGCTTCCAGATCACCGGGCCCGAGGTCTTCGGCGGGGGTGTCGACCAGATCGCGGATCTGGGCGGCGGCCATTGCCTCGGCAAGCGCCGCATCGATGCCGCCTGCGTCCGTCAGCAGCAACTGTCTGTTGCCGCGACCGTCGTCGGATTTCCGGTAGCGGGCGAACCGGTGCTGCGCCATCAGCCAGCCATGCACTGCGCTCCCGGCGGGCAGCGCCGCTCCTGCTGTATCCACCAGCCGGTAGCAGCCGTCCGCCAGCCCGGCGGCAGCGGTTGCCAGCGTCCACCGGCCAGGTGCCGGCTGCGCGCCGAGGCCGATGGCATAGCTCCAGTCCCGCCCGTTGCCGCCCGGCAGAAACAAGCCGGTATCCTGCTTGCCGCTGAAGCCTGCTGCCGCCACCGCCGCCCTTCCGGCCTCGCCGAGCGCATTGACGAATTGCGTCGCCTGCGCCTGGCTGACAGCAATGATGGTGCGCGCATCCTGCCCGCGGTCGGGTGCAACGAGGCTTGCGAAATCGGTCAAAGCGCAACCGCAAGCAGCTGTGCTGCAAACGGCGCGTGATAGGTGAGGATGCCGGCTGCCCCGGCCCGCTTGAACGCACCCAGAGTTTCCATCACCACCGTCTGGCGATCGAGCATGCCGGCCGCTGCTGCGGCTTCCAGCATGGCATATTCGCCGGATACGCAATAGGCGAACACCGGAACGTCGAACCGGGCGGCGGCGGCGGCGACGATGTCGAGATAGGGCAAGCCCGGCTTTACCATCACGCTGTCGGCACCCTCGGATATGTCGAGCGCCACTTCGCGCAACGCTTCGCGGGCGTTGCGCGGGTCCATCTGATAGGTCTTCTTGTCACCTTTCAGATAGCCGCCAGCGCCAACGGCATCCCGGAACGGCCCGTAGAAGCCGCTGGCATATTTGGCCGCATAGGCCATGATCTGCACGTCGTGAAACCCGTCCGCCTCCAGCCCGGCGCGAATGGCGGCAACACGGCCGTCCATCATGTCGGAGGGCGCCACGATATCGGCGCCGGCGCGGGCCTGGTTCAACGCCTGCTGCACCAGCATGGCATTGGTATCGTCGTTCAGAATGCGGCCGTCTTCGTGCAGCAGGCCATCGTGGCCGTGGCTGGTGTATGGATCCAGCGCGATGTCGGTCAAGAGCCCGACATTTGCACCGCTCGCCTTGATGGCCCGCAGCGCACGACAGACCAGATTGTCGGGGTTCAGCGCTTCCGTTCCACCCGGCGTGCGAAGGCCGGCCGGAGTGTAGGGAAACAGCGCGATGCAGGGGATGCCGAGGGCTTCGGCCTGCCTTGCCAGATCGGGCAGCCGGTCGATCGAATGGCGCGAAACGCCGGGCATGGTGGCGATCGGCTCGTCGATGCCTTCGCCCTCGCGGATGAACATCGGCCAGATCAGATCAGCCGGCGACAGGCGGGTTTCGGCGACCAGATTGCGGGACCATGCCGACGCCCTGAGGCGGCGCATGCGCGTGGCGGGGAATTGACCGGTGCTCATGTTGGCAAGGCGATAGCGCGCGCGTCCGTGCTGCGCTAGCCTCTGCGGATGGCGCTGTTCCCCATAGACGAGCTGGAAGCCCTGCTGATCCTTCGCGCCAAGGCCGGCAGGAGCATTTCCTACGGCGAGGTATTCCAATGGTTTGCTCTGCCGTTCCAGCGCTTTCAGGTGGGGCAATTGTGCGCGGCCCTCGATGCGGTGGACCGGTTGCAGCGCGGTCGGGGCCGGCCGGAGCTTGCCGTGCTGGTGGTGCGGCAATCGGACGGCCTGCCGGGGCAGGGCTGGTGGCTTTCGAAGAGCCAGCGGGCCTGGCAGGGGCTTTTCGTGGGACCGGAGGCGGCGGCCTTCGTGCGGCAGATACAGGCCCGGGCATTCGGCTGGTGGGAGTCACAATAACCGATTTTGTGCTCGTCCACGGCGCCTGGGGCGCCTGGCATGGCGGCCCGTGCTGGCGCGACGTTGCCGACCGTTCCTAGCGATTCCTGTAGCAGCGCAACCCGTCTTCGATCACCCGCGCAATTTCAACGCGCTCCGGCGGCGACAGGAAGCTGCCCACAGGCTCTCGCCGCGCGCCGGCGCGCAGCCACAGGCGGTTTTGCTGGTCGCCGAGGTCTTCCAGCTCCACCCGAGCCCAATGTGGCTCCAGAATCGTCTGCCGGCGGTGCCCCAGCGGCGAAATGCGGATGAGCTGCAGGCCGCCGGCGTCGAGCCGTAGCTCTTCCACCGCCTCACCCGAGCGATAGGATGCGCGCATGGCCCACCACAGCAGCGCCAGATCCAGCGCCATGAACGGCAGGATGGGCCAGGCGCCAAGCGCCAGGAAGCGCACGCCCATGGCCAGAAAGATGGCCGCCACGCCGCCGATCATCCACATAAAATGCTTGCGCGACAGCGACCGGTTGGGGCGCAACCGGAGCGCGAAAATGGCAGGCTTGCTTGGTGCGGGCAGCATGCGGCAATGCCTTAGCATGAAGCCGGCTGCTCCTGTCCGCGACAAATCGCCAGCCCGGCGGCGGCAAATTCCACGGGCGCGGGCAGAGGCCATCTTCGACGCGCTGGGTGCAGGCAATCCGGAGCCGCAGACCGAACTGGCGTTCGTCAATCCCTATACGCTGCTGGTGGCCGTGGTGCTCTCGGCACAGGCCACCGATGTGGGGGTGAACCGGGCGACGAAGCGGCTGTTCGAGACGGTGCAGGATCCGGCCGCCATGCTGGCGCTGGGGATCGACGGGCTGAAGACGCATATCCGCACCATCGGGCTCTACAACGCCAAGGCTGCCAATGTGATGAAGCTCTCGGCGCTGCTGATCGAGCGCCATGCTGGCAAAGTGCCGGCAGACCGCGCCAGTCTGGAAGCGTTGCCGGGGGTGGGGCGCAAGACCGCCAATGTGGTGCTCAACGAAGCCTTCGGCCAGCCGACGCTGGCGGTTGACACGCATGTGTTCCGCGTGGCGCACCGGGTCGGTTTTTCCATCGGAAAAACGCCGGACGCGGTGGAGCATGATCTCGTGCCGCAGGTGCCGGTGCGCTGGGCGCGTGCGGCGCACCATCTGCTGATCCTGCACGGGCGCTATGTGTGCAAGGCGCGGGCGCCGGAATGCTGGCGCTGTTCGATCGTGGCGCAGTGCGCCTTCAAGGCAAAAAACATGACGG
>JBBRKH010000085.1:0-7892 GCA_038217965.1 Sphingomonadales bacterium
AATCCGGCCGCAAGATGGATAAGGGGCAGAGGGTGGAATCAAGTCGTCTGGGGCGTCGATCGCTTCCCGACCGCGCTTGAGCTTGATGCGGCAATCGCCGAGCGCCCCGCCTGGCTGGAGCGCGTGGATGCCCACGCCGGCTGGGCCAACAGCGCCGCCATGAAGGCCGCAGGCATCACCGCAAAAACCAGGGATCCCGCCGGCGGGCGCATCATCCGCGACAAGCTTGGCAACCCCACTGGCGTCTTCATCGATTCCGCGATGGCATTGATCGACAAGGTCGCGCCTCCACCCACCGCTGGCGATTCCGAAGAGGCCTTTGCCGCTGCCCTCCAATATTTCGCCACACTTGGCCTCACCGGCATCCACGACATGGGTACCAGCCCATCCGACTGGGCATTGTATCGCGCTTTTGGCGATATGGGCCGCCTTAGCATCCGCATCACGGCCTATGCCGCCGGAATGCCCGCCATGGAGCAAATTTCCCCCTTGCGCCCTACCCCCTGGCTCTATGGTGACCGGCTTCGCTTGCAAGGCATCAAATTCTTTGGCGACGGTGCGCTCGGCTCGCGCGGTGCCTGGCTGCTGGCACCCTATTCCGACGAGCCGACGACCAGGGGCCTGCAATTTCTGGACGACACCAAGCAGAAGAATTTCTTCAGCCGCGCCAATTTCCTTGGCTATCAGGTGGCAACGCACGCCATCGGCGATGCCGCCAATCGGCAGGCGCTGGACAGCTTTGCAGAGCTGCGCGCCACCTACGGCGACAAATTTCGCAACCGCATCGAGCATGCACAGGTGATTGCACCGGCAGACATTCCCCGCTTTGCCGAATTGCAGATCATCGCTTCCATTCAGCCCACCCACGCAACCTCCGACAAGGCGATGGCCACCGCGCGGCTCGGCGAGGGGCGGCTTGAAGGCGCCTATGCCTGGGCCTCTTTGCGGCAGGCCAAGGCACGAATCGCACTCGGCTCGGACACGCCGGTCGAGCCTGCCAACCCCTTCTTCGGCCTGCACGCTGCGGTCACTCGGCAGGATCGCAACAATCAGCCCCCCGGCGGTTGGCGGGCTGATCAGGCAATGAGCCTGCAACAGGCGCTGAAGGGCTTCACCGCAGATGCCGCCTTTGCCGGCGGCGCCGAAACCAGGGTCGGCACGCTGACCGAAGGGCGATGGGCCGATTTCATCCTGCTGGACCGCGACCCGTTCGGTATTCCGCCGGCCGATCTTCCAAAGGTGCAGGTGCAGGAAACCTGGCTGGCCGGGCAGCGGGTTTACGTGCGCCCGCAGCCATAGCCGGTTTGACCGCAAGGCGAAGAGCTTCGGTGTTTGCATGGTCTGCCCATCCACCATCGCCCAGGTGCCTCGCGGTCGGCAGATGGTGAAAGTGGATGCAATGGTAGCAAGGCCGAAGATTGTTGTGGTGGGTGGCGGTATCGGCGGGGTTACTGCCGCGGTTGCGCTGGCGCAGAGCGGTTTCCCCGTCACCTTGCTGGAATCGGCGCCCGCATTCGGCGATATCGGCGCCGGGGTAACGCTTTCCCCGAACGCCATGAAAGGGCTGGCCTTTATCGGGTTGTGCGAGGCGGTTGCGGCTGCCGGCATGGAGCCTGCGCGACAGCGCATCCAGCACTGGCAGGACGGCCGCACCCTGGTTGCCATGGAGCGCGCCGGAGCACGGCAGCGCCACGGCGCGCCCTATGTCACGATCCATCGTGCCGATCTGCACGCTTTGCTGGTGCACGCAGCACAAGCGGCAGGCGCGGTGATGCGGGTCGGATCGCAGGTTGTCAGCAGCACCGGTGCCACGGCAATTCTGCACAGCGGCGAGGCCGTTTCGGGCGACATCCTGATCGGTGCCGATGGGCTGAAATCGGTGGTTCGCAAGCTGTTCGAGCCTGATGCTGCCCATTTCACCGGGCATGTCGCCTGGCGCGCGCTGGTGCCGGTGCATGCGGGGCTGCAGGATCTGGTCGATTGGCCGGGCGTGCATATCGGGCCGGGGCTGATGATTGCGCGCTATCCGGTCAGGGGCGGCACCCTGCTCAATCTGGTTTTCTTCGCGCGCGCCGAAGGCTGGACGCAGGAGGGCTGGACAATTCCCTCACCGGCATCCGAGCTCGCGGCGCGGTTTTCCGGCTGGTGCGGGGATGTGCAGGCAATGGTTGCCGCAGCCGGCGGTGGTCCGCTGTTCAAATGGGCCATCCACGCCCGCGCGCCACTGCCAGAATGGACGCTCGATGGCCGCGTGGCGCTGCTGGGAGATGCAGCGCACGCAATGACACCGTTTCTGGGCCAGGGGGCCGCCTGCGCGATCGAGGATGCCATCATTCTGGCGCGCGCGCTGCAGGCCTCGAAGCTCGCTGCCGACGGCTTGCAGCGCTATCAGGCGGCACGGATGGGTCGGGCGCATTTCATGCAACTGGAATCCAACGCCAATGCCGATCGCATGCAGGGCCCCGACAGCGACCTGTTTGGCCTCAGCCGTATCAGAAACGAGGAATCGCTCGGCCTTTTCGACTATGATTGCCGAACGGCAGCAATCTGACGCCTGTTCCTGTGTGCCTCTATGGTCGGGGAGACAGGATTCGAACCTGCGACCCTCTGCTCCCAAAGCAGATGCGCTACCAGGCTGCGCCACTCCCCGAACGCGCCCGGCCCTACAGGGGGATGGCGGAAACTGCAACCAACTGTTGCTTTGCTGCCGTCGACCGCATGTCGGCTTGCATGCCAGCAAGCTTCGGTTCACCTGAAGCCAGCTAGCCCGCTGTCAGCAGGATTGAGGATCAGAAATGGTTGAAAGGGTTCGTCGGATGAATGGCAGCATCATCATCAGCCTGTCGGCACTGGCTTTGCTGGCGGCCTGCGCCACGCCGTTTGAGGCGCGAGTGCAACGCTTTCAGCAGATGCCGCCCTCGCAGGGGCAATCCTTCGTGGTGAAACCTGCCGATCCCAAGCGCGAAGGCAGCCTGGAATTCCAATCCTATGCCGGTCTTGTCTCTACGGAAATGGTGGCGGCCGGATTTGTGCCAGCTGCTTCACCGGCAGACGCCTCACTCGTCGTGAAGCTCGATTTCGGGGTTGGCGCGCGCGAAGACCGCATCAACACCCGGCCTGGAGCGGTCCAGCCCTGGGGTTGGTATGGGCGAGGCTGGTATGGTCGCGGCCACCCCGGTTGGTGGGGAAGCTTCTACGATCCGTTCTGGGGCCCGGGTTTGGGTGCCGGCGGCAGCTGGGGTGCGCCCGAGGTTTACAGCTATTCGCTGTTCCCGACCTTCGTGGCCGTGGATATCCACCGCACGGCCGACAATGTGCAGGTGTTCGAGGGTCGCGCCGATTCCAACACGCGGGTGAACGACCTGACCGCAACCGTGCCGAAGCTCGTCACCGCCCTGTTCACCGAATTTCCCGGCGCGTCCGCGCAGAGCAAGGTCGTCCGGGTTCCAGCCCAGCGCTGAACATGTCAGTGTGAACGGGCAAGCGTGAGCCGGCCTGTGTGATTGCGCGCCGACAGCGGGCAGTCTAGACGACCGGCCATGGCTGGTGACGGATGGTGGCAGCGCAGAAGCGGGCAGGTGGTGCCACCGGGCGGTGTGGCGGATCATCGTCAGGGCTTTCTGGCGCGCGCCCGCGCACTGCCACGCTGGTTGCAGCTTGTGGTGGGAGCGGCGCTGTTTCTCTTTGTCTGGTATGGTCTGATCGGCACCCTGCGGGCAGGCATACGGCCAGATCCCGCGTTGCGCCCGACGGCGCAGCAGCTCCCCGCCGGTGGCTCGGTAACGGTCGCCATGGCGGCCCGGCTGATCGAGCGCGAGGTTGATGAAAACAGCTTCACCCCGAACGACCCGTTCTTTTTTCCGACCGGCTTTGCCAGGCGCACGCCGGCCTATCAGGCAGGGCTGATCGAGACCGTGCAAACCACCGTCGACGCGCTTGCCGAGCGATCGCCCGGACCGGACCTGCTTGCAGCGAGCAAGGCGCTGGCCACGCCGGCCGGGCAATGGTGGCTGCAGGCCGGCTGGCCGCCGATCGTTGCTTCGGCGGAACGGCAGTTCCGGCGTGCCGGCACCGCGCTGGTTGCCTACAACCAGGGCCTGACAGATGCAAAGAGGACTGGCCCCACGCCGTTATCGGAAAAGGGCCTTGACGACGCCAGCACCGCCGCCCTTGCAGCGCTTGTTGCAGCCGTCGATGCGCAGGCAATGGCCGGCGACCGGATGATTCGCGGCGAGGACGCCGGCAATGCGTCGGTGCAGCTGGCATCTGCGCGGGGCACTGCCTTTGCGGCTGCGATGCTGATGCGTGGACTGCGCGATGACAATGCGGCCGCGATCAGGCTGTCCGGCCGCGCCGCACACTGGGGCGAGGCGCTCGATGCGCTGGATGCCGCCGCCGCGATCAGCCCGATCGTCACCAGGCAGGGAGACCTTGTGGCAATCGGCTATTCGCTGCTGATCGCGGCAACCGCCATGCGCGACATTCTGCAGGAGGGGGGCTGATGGCAGAGAATGCGCACACGTTTCTGGTGGTTGTGGATGAAACGCCGGAAAGTCGCCGGGCAATCCGGTTTGCAGCGCTGCGAGCCCTGCACACGGGCGCCAATGTCTGCCTTCTGCATGTGCTGAAGCCCACGCAGTTCCTGCAGTGGGGTGGTGTCCAGAAGGCCATGGAGGTCGAGGCCGAGCAGGAAGCCGAAGCCTTGCTGGCCGGGACAGCGGCCGAAGTGGAGCAGATGCTGGGCAAGCGGCCCACAGTGCATATCCGGCGCGGCAATGCGCCGGAAGAGGCGCTTCGGCTCATCAATGAAGATCGCGGCATCCGCGGACTCGTGCTGGCGGCAGCGGCCAGGGGGAAGCCCGGGCCACTGGTCGATTTCTTCGCCGGCGAACGGGCCGGCACCATGCCATGCCTCGTGATGATCGTGCCCGGTGGCATTTCGGAAGAGGATCTCGACCGGCTTACATAGCCGACAGGCCCTTGATTGCGCGCGTGCGAGCGTCCATCTGATGCCTTGGCCGAAGCGCCGGAGGATATTGTATGCTGATCGAAACCGAACGCACCCCCAATCCCGCCACACTGAAGTTCCTGCCGGGGCGGCCGGTTTCGCCGGGCGGCACACGGGATTTCGCCACGCCGGAAAGCGCCGATGCAGCCCCCCTCGCACGGGGTCTGTTTGCGCTTGGCGACGTCGAGCGCGTGTTCTTCGGCGAAGATTTCATCACTGTCACCAAGGCGCCCGGAAGCGCCGATTGGGAAACACTCAAGATCGATGTGCTTGGCCTCATCATGGACCATCTGGCATCCGGTTCGCCGATGCAGGTGGGGCAGGAAGTCGAAGTGGAAACCTTCGACGATCCCGCAGATGCCGATGTCGTTGCCCAGATTCGCGACCTTCTGGAAACCCGCATCCGACCGGCGGTTGCCAATGATGGCGGTGACATCATCTATCGCGGATTTCAACGCGGCGTCGTGTTTCTGCAGCTGCAGGGCAGTTGCGCCGGCTGCCCGTCGTCGACTGCAACGCTGAAAGGCGGCATCGAAAATCTGCTGCGACACTATGTCCCTGAAGTCAGCGAAGTGCGAGCTATCTGATGGTCGCAGCGCTCGATTCGCGTGCGCAGTCGCAGCTATTTCTGGACGCCCGCACGCAAAATGACTGGCATTTGGAGGCGCTTGATGAAGGCCTTCTGCGCCAGCTCTACGACTTGCTGAAAATGGGGTCCACGTCGGCAAACTGTTCACCGGCGCGGTTCATCTTCTGCGCAACCACGGCAGCACGGGAAAAGCTGGCGCAGTTTGCCACCGGCTCGAATGCGCCGAAGATTCTGCAGGCCCCGGTGACCGTCATCATCGGCATGGACTTGGACTTTGCCGAGCATCTGCCGCGGTTGTTTCCGCATGCGGATGCGAAAAGCTGGTTTGCCGGAAATCCCGAACTGACCCGGGAAACCGCCTTCCGCAACAGCAGCCTGCAAGGCGGCTGGCTGATGCTGGCAGCACGGTCGCTGGGCCTCGATACCGGGCCGATGTCTGGCTTCGACAAGCCGGCCGTCGATGCGGCCTTTTGGGGCGGAACCAGGGTGGAAACCAATTTTCTCTGTTCGCTCGGACATGGCACGGGCGACAAGCTGTTCCCGCGTTCGCCGCGCTTCGATTTCGACGAGATATGCCGGTTCGCGTGAGCGGACGCACGCTGGCGATTGCCAGCGGTCATGATCTGTCGCTGGCCCTGCTGGAGGGAGAGGTCGTCGTCGCCGAGGCCAATCTGCCGATGCACAGCGGGCACAGCGAGCGCTTGATGCCGGAATTGCGCACCCTGCTGCGGCCATTTGGCGGCGCCGCGCTGGGGCCATCGCGCATTGTGGTGGAAACCGGCCCTGGCAGCTTCACCGGGCTCAGGATAGGCATTGCAGCTGCGCGCGCGCTGGGCCAGGCGTGGGGCTGCCCAGTGCGGGGTGTCAGCTCCACTCTGCTGGTGGCGGCGACGGCGATGGCGCGCGGGCAAACCGGGCGGTTGATGGTGGCACTTGCCGCCCCGCGCGGCCAGATATGGTTGCAGGCATTTCAGCTTCCAGAACTCGCAAGCCTTGGAGAGGCGGTCGCGCTGCTGCCCGAAGATGCCGCTGCGGCCACGCGGGAGTTTCCCTGCTTGGCAGGCACGGCAGCCGGATTGCCGGCGGACGGGCAGACATATCTTGCCAGCGCACCGCTCGCTGCTGCTGTCCGGCTGGTGCCGCCACGGCTGCTGCGGGAGGCTGTGCCGCTCTACATCAGACCGGGAGAGGTGCTTGCCGCAGCCTGATCTCGCCACGAACGCGCTGCTCGCGACTGCGCCGCTGCGGTGGCGTGGCGGAACCCCGGCGGATGTTCCGGAAATTGCGCAGTTCGCGTCATATGCCTTCGATCCCGGCTTTCGCGAAGCCTGGACCGAGCCGCAGATTGCCGCAATGGTGCTGGATCCTGCCAGCTGGCTGGAATTGGGCTGCAGTGTCCGGCAGGGCAATCCGGCAATAGAGGCTTTCGCACTGAGCCGGCTGATCTTCGATGAAGTCGAGTTGCTGTTGTTTGCAACCTCTCCGGCCAACCGCCTGCAGGGAATCGGCAAGGCATTGTTGGCAAAGGTGTGCCTGTCTTCTCGCATGCGGGGTGCCCGGCGCATATATCTGGAAGTGCGCGCGAGCAACAAGGCTGCGCTGACCTTGTATCAGTCCGCCGGCTTTGTTGCCGCTGGTCGTCGGCCTGCCTATTATCGCAGTGTTGCGGGCGACAGCATCGACGCCATCACTCTTGCGCTCACCTTGTAACGGCCAAACTGCTGCAAACGGCTTGAATAATGCGTTGCGTGGCGGGCGATGGCCTGACATATGGATTGCCATCCGAACCTTAGGTATGGATATGGGTGAAAGCGTGGACGGAGTGCTTGGAGGCCGTCTAAATGCTTTCTTTCGCAAAAAATGCGGGAAAATCCGCAAGATGAAACAAGGATATTGTCAATGTCAGAGCAAATAGAACACAGCGACCTTTTGGCACTTACAGCGGACATCGTATCTAGCCACGTTGCCAACAACAGCGTTGCTGTCAATGATTTGCCGCAGCTGATTCAGAACGTTTATGGAACCCTTACCGCTCTGGGCGGCTTGCCGAAGGCAGCCGAGGTGCGGCAGGAGCCTGCTGTTTCGATCCGCACTTCGATCAAGCCTGATTACATCGTCTGCCTGGAAGACGGCAAGAAGCTGAAGATGCTCAAGCGGCATCTGATGACATCCTACGGGATGACGCCGGATGATTATCGCACAAAGTGGGGCCTGGCTGCGGACTATCCCATGGTGGCACCAAACTATGCGGAGTCCCGCCGCCAACTCGCCAAGTCGATCGGGCTTGGCACCAAG
>JBBRKH010000086.1:0-7862 GCA_038217965.1 Sphingomonadales bacterium
CGCATGTGAAGGCGTCGGAACTGAACGCCGTGTGGGTGGGCCGGGTCGCGGCCGACCTGGCTGCGGCCAACCTCTAACTGTTGCCCGACTTCAACCCCTCCCCCGGCCTCGATTATTGCGCGTTGGCCAACGCGCGCGCCATTCCGATCGCGCAGAAGGTTGCCGAGCGATTGCAGCCGAAGGAAGCCGATCTCGGCGAGCTCAAGATCAAGATTTCCGGTTGCATCAACGCCTGCGGACACCATCACGCCGGGCATATCGGTATCCTTGGCGTCGACCGAAAAGGCGTCGAGAATTATCAGATCCTGCTTGGGGGTTCGGGCGCCGAGGACGCCAGCCTGGCGCAGATTCTTGGCCCCGGTTTCACCGAAGACGGCATCATCGATGCGGTGGAAAAGGTGACCACCGCCTACCTCGCCAGACGCGACGCCGGCGAGCGCTTCCTCGATACCTATCGCCGCATTGGCGCCGCTCCGTTCAAGGAGGCGGTTTATGGGTGATCTGCTGCGTCTCGATCTGCGCGCGGCAGACGTGGAACCGCAACTCCTCATCGCGCCGGGTGACGATGTCCGCTCGCATGCCGATCTTGGCAACCTCTCCGTCGTCGCCATTGCCTTTCCCAAGTTTCGCGACGGACGGGGCTATTCATCTGCGCGCATTCTCCGCGAGGCGGGATTCGCCGGCGATATCCGCGCGGTCGGCGACGTCACACTCGACCAGCTGGTCTTTCTCAAGCGCTCGGGCTTCAGCTCCGTTCTGCCCGACAAGACGATTCCCCCTGCCCTCGCCGAAGCCGCTCTGGCCCGCTTCCCCGCCGTCTATCAGCGCGCCGCAGACGACCGCGCCCCCGCCTGGAGCGTCCGCAATCTCTAGCCTGGCACAACGGCGCTCGTCCCACGGCTTGGCAGACGCCGGGCATTGCAACGCGGAGTTCGCCGGAGCCGACGCTGCTGCCATCCTGCAGGCGGCGCTTACCGAGCCGCGCTTCGGCCGCACCGCGCTCGTCTCCTCCTTCGGCGCCGAATCGGCGGTTCTGCTGCACCTTGCAGCGGAAATCCGCCGCGATACCCCCATCCTGCTCGTCGATACCGGATGGCTGTTTCCGGAAACGCTCGCCTATGCACTGGATCTCGGCAGGCTCCTTGGCCTCACGGATGTGCGCGCGCTGACACCCGATCCAGACATGCTGGCCGCCAAGGACCCGATCCGGCTGCGCTGGTCCTATGATCCGGACGGCTGCTGCGGTATCCGCAAGGTTGCGCCCCTCGAGCACGCGCTCGGCGATTTCGACACCTGGATTTCCGGCCGCAAGGCGTTCCAGAGCAGAACCCGAACCGATCTCCCGGCGTTCGAGAACGATGCCACCCATCTGAAGATCAACCCCCTGCGCGACTGGTCCGCAGTCGACATTCAGAGCTACGCCGCAACCCACAGCCTCCCCCCGCACCCGCTGGTCGCCGAAGGCTACCGATCCATCGGCTGCTCGCCCTGCACCTCGCGCACCCTGCCGGGCGAAGATCCGCGCGCCGGCCGCTGGCGAGGGTGGGACAAGGTGGAATGCGGCATTCACAAGCCCGTCGAAGGCAGCGATCCGGCATTCTGACACTACCGCCGCAGGCACCGCCGCGCTATCGCATCGCCCATGGACGATGCCCTTGCCCTGCGCGCTCTTGCAGCCGTGATATCCGATTCCGTGCTGCGGGACCGGTTTATGGCGCTCACCGGCTATGATGCCACAACGCTGCGCGCGCGGGCAGGCGAACGCGACGTGCTGCAGGCGGTGATTGCCTTCCTTGGCCAGAATGAAGCCGACCTGCTGCGCATTTCCGGACAGTTGGATGTGAAGCCCGCACTTCTGATGGCGGCCGGGTGATGCGCCCGGTCCTCATTCTCGATTGCGATGAAGTGATTCTGGCGTTTGCCGAACCCTTTCAGCGTTGGCTGCGGGAAGCGCGCCACGTGCAGCTGGTGTTCAACAGTTTTGCGCTAATCGGCAACATGCACCATCTGCAATCCGGCGAACCTGTGCAGGCGATGGAATTCCCGGCCCTGCTCGACGGATTCTTCGCCGAGGGCCAAGGACTGCAACAGCCTGTGCCGGGCGTGGTGGCGGCATTGTCGGCATTGCGACGCGATATGGATATCGTGGTGCTGACCAATATCCCGGCGGCCTATCGCGAGATCCGGGTGGACGCTCTGCAAGCCTTCGGGCTCGATTTTCCCGTGCATGCCAATGACGGCTCGAAGGGGGCGATGGTGCGCAATCTGGCCAAGGGCATGGCGGCGGTCTTCGTGGACGATCTGCCACCGCACCACGACAGCGCAGCAAAACATGCGCCGCACGTCGGCAGACTGCACATGGTGGCGGATGCGACACTGGCGGGCTTGATTCCGGCAGCGCCGGCAGCGCATGCGCGGATCGACGACTGGGCGCAGGCGGAACCGTGGATACGGGCGTGGGTGAACGGCCCCGGCAAGCTGCAGGAGAGCATATGATGGGCGTGGAAGAACGGCTTCTGGACCTTGGGCTGACACTGCCGGTGCCGGCGGCGCCAGTTGCAACCTATGTGCCTTTCGTGCGCGCCGATGAACTGCTGCATGTGTCGGGGCAGATTCCGTTCGATGTGGATGGCTCGCTGGTGAAGGGTATTGTCGGCGCCGACATCGATGTCGCGCGGGGGCGCTACGCCGCCGAGCGCTGCGCGCTCGGCATCGTGGCGCAGGTGAAGGCGGCGCTTGGCGGCAGCTTTGGCGGGGTGGAGCGGTTCGTGAAGCTGAGCGTGTTCGTCGCCTGCCCCACCGATTTCACGGAGCAGCCGGAGGTGGCCAACGGCGCGTCCGATCTCATCGTGGCGCTGTTCGGCGATGCCGGGCGGCATGCCCGCTCGGCAGTCGGCGTGGCGTCCCTGCCGCGCGGGGTTGCAGTGGAGATCGATGCGATCGTGCAGCTCCGTTGAAGGAGGCCCGCGCCCGCCTGGTGTCGCGGGCGGACGAGATCCAGCGGGCGGATTGGGACGCGCTGGCGGGCAGCAATCCGTTTACGTCGCACGCCTTCCTCACCAGCCTGGAAGACAGCGGCAGCGCCGATGAGCAGTCCGGGTGGCGGCCGCTGCACATCGTGGTCGATGGCGCCGAGAGCCAGCCGACCGGCATCCTGCCCGGTTATCTGAAATCGCACTCGCAAGGCGAATATGTCTTTGATCATGGCTGGGCCGACGCCTGGGCGCGTAGCGGGCAGCGCTATTATCCAAAACTGCAGCACGCCTCGCCGTTCACGCCGGCGACCGCGCCGAAGCTTTTGAGTGCCGACCGCGATGTGCGGCGCATCCTGATGGCAGCGAGCGAAACCATCGTGCGCGACAACGGCTTTTCCGGCTCGCACGCCACCTTCCTGAACGAGGCAGACGGCGCCGACTTCGACGATGCCGGCTGGCTGCCGCGCGCCGACGTCCAGTTCCACTGGTTGAACCAGGATTATCAGGGCTTCGACGGGTTCTTGGGATCGCTCACCTCGAAGAAGCGAAAGACGCTGCGCAAGGAACGGGAGGCGGCGCTCGGCGCGGTGGACGACATCCAGTGGCTTTCGGGCAGCGACCTCACCGAAGCCGCGTGGGACGCATTCTTCCTCTTCTACCAGGATACCGGTGCGCGGAAATGGGGCCGGCCCTACCTCACGCGGGCCTTCTTCTCGCTGATCGGCGAGCGCATGGCCGATCGCATCGTGCTGGTGATGGCCCGCAGGGCCGGGCGATACGTGGCGGGCGCGCTCAATTTCCTGGGCGACGATTGCCTCTATGGCCGGCAATGGGGTTGCACCGAAGACATCCCCTTCCTGCACTTTGAACTCTGCTATCATCAGGCGATCGACATCGCCTGTGCGCGTGGCCTGGCCCGGGTGGAAGCGGGAGCGCAAGGCGCGCACAAGGTGGCGCGCGGCTACCAGCCGGTCGTCACCCGATCCGCCCACTTCATCGCCGACCCGCGCTTCCGAGCCGCGGTGGAGGATTTCCTGCGTCGCGAGCGGCCGGCGGTGGAGCGCGAAGCGGAGATCATGGCGGAAGGGTTGCCGTTTCGGGATAGCGATGGGGGTTGATCGCGGGTTTTTGCCTCCCTCAACCGGCCGCCGCAATCGCCGCCATGATCTGCGGGGCGATCTGCTGAATGTCGCTTTCCTCGGCAACAAAGGGGGGTGCGACCGCGAGTGTATCGCCGGTCAGGCGGATGTAGAGCCCCTGATCGAGGGCGGCTTCGAAGACTTGCGTTCCGCGCAGGCCGGGCTTGCCGGCGATGGGATCGAGATCGATGGCGGCCATCAGGCCGATGCTGCGGACGTCCAGCACGCCGGGGGTGCCTTGCAAGCTGTGCATGGCGTCGGCGAGCAGCGGCGCGAGGGTGGCGGCGCGCGCGATCAGGCCGTCGGTGGTGAGTGCGTCCAACGCGGCGTGGCCTGCCGCCATCGCCATGGGGTGGCCGGAATAGGTGTAGCCGTGGGCGAGTTCGATCAGGTGATCGGGGCCGCTCATGAAGGCGTCATGGATTTGCGGAGACACGATGACACCGCCGAGCGGGATGACGGCGTTGGTGACAGCCTTGGCGAAGGTGAGCATGTCGGGGCAGACGGCGAAGGCGTCTGCTGCAAAGGGGACGCCAAGGCGGCCGAAGCCAGTGATGACTTCATCGAAGATCAGCAGGATGCCGTGCCGCGTGCAGATGTCGCGCAGCCGCTCCAGATAGCCGATGGGCGGCGGCAGCACACCGGTGGAGCCGGCGACCGGCTCGACGATGACGGCGGCGATGGTGGAGGCGTCGTGCAGGGCTATGAGGCGCTCCAGATCGTCTGCCAGATGGGCGCCCCAGGCGGGCTGGCCGCGGGTGAAGGCGGTTTCTGCGCGGTTGTAGGTGTGCGGCAGATGATCGACGCCGGGGATCATCATGCTTGAGAAGGCGCGCCGGTTGGGCACGATGCCACCCACCGAAATGCCGCCGATGCCGACCCCGTGATAGCCGCGCTCGCGGCCGATCAGGCGGGTGCGGGCGGCGTCGCCCCGGGCGCGATGATAGCCGACGGCGATCTTCAGTGCGGTGTCGACCGCCTCGGAGCCTGAATTGGTGAAGAAGACCTTGTCATCGGGGCGGCCGGCAAAGGCGGCGATGCGGGCGGCGAGATCAAAGGCCGGGCGATAGCCCATCTGGAAGGCGGGCGAATAGTCCACCTCGACGAGCTGCCTTTGCACGGCTTCCACGATGCGGCGATGGCCGTGGCCGAGCGGAGAACACCACAGGCCGGAGATGCTGTCGAACAGACGGCGGCCGTCTTCCAGCACATAGTGACAGCCGGTCGCGCGCTCGATCATGCGCGGCTGCGCCTTGAAGCGGCGGTTGGGCGTGAACGGCATCCAGAGTGATGCAAGGTCGGTGGATCGGGCGTTGACGGTCATGCTGCCGTCCTGCGGCGTTCGGCACGCCCCTTCAAGCAGAGAGTTTCTGGTGCGGGTTTCCGTGATAGGGTGGAGCCGAGGGAGATTTGCGATGCATGATCTGGTCATCCGTGGCGGGCTGGTGGTGGACAGCAGCGGCAATGAACCGTTTGTCGGCGATTTGGCGATCGATGGCGACCGGATATCGCTGGTTGGCGTCGTTTCGCAGAAGGGCCGGCGCGAGATCGATGCTGTCGGCAAGGTGGTTGCGCCCGGCTTCGTGGACATTCACACCCACTACGATGGCCAGGCGACCTGGGACGCGGAGATGGCGCCCTCCAGCTGGCATGGCGTCACCACCGTCGTGATGGGCAATTGTGGCGTGGGGTTCGCCCCCGCCAGGCCGGATCGTCACGCCTGGCTGATCGGGCTGATGGAGGGGGTGGAAGATATTCCCGGCACCGCGCTGGCCGAGGGGATGACCTGGGATTGGGAGACATTTCCCGAATATCTGGATGCGCTGGAAAAGCTGCCGCGCACGGTGGATGTGGGGACGCATGTTCCGCACGGCGCGGTGCGCGCCTATGTGATGGGGGAGCGCGGCGCCCGCAATGAGGAGCCGACCGAAACCGACATCGCCCGCATGTCGGCGATCGTGGAGGAGGGCTTGCGCGCCGGGGCGCTGGGCTTTTCGACGTCGCGCACCATCCTGCACAAATCGGTGGATGGCGAGCTGGTGCCCGGCACGACGGCAACCAAGGAGGAGCTGATCGGCATCGGCCGCGCCATGGGCCGGGTGGGGCACGGCGTGTTCGAGATGGCATCCGACCTGAAGCGGGAGTGGAAAGAGTTCGAGTGGATGGGGGCATTGAGCCGCGAGACGGGCATGCCGGTGACGTTTGCGGCGCTGCAATCCATCGCGAAGGAGATGAGCCTGGACGAGCAGATTGCCGCGATGAGCGCGGAGAATGCCAATGGCGCGAACATCGTGGCGCAGATTGCGTTGCGGGGAACAGGCGTGATGATGGGCTGGCGGGGCACGGTGCACCCGTTCCTGTTCAAGCCGGCCTGGGCGGAGATTGCCGAGGTCGGCTGGGACACGCAGCTGGCGCGGCTGCGGCAGCCGGATTTCCGGGCGCGCATGATTGCCGAGGAGTCGGTGTTTCCGGAGTCCGATGTGGCAGGGCTGTTGCACATCGTGGCCGGGGGCTGGTTCATGCAGTTTCGCATGGCCGAGGGATTTGATTACGAGCCGAAGCCGACCGATTCGCTGATGGCGATTGCAGCGGAGCGCGGCATCAGCGGAGCGGAGCTTGCCTATGAGATGCTGATGGAGAATGACGGCGCGGGGTTCATCTATCTGCCGATCCTGAACTATGCCGACGGCAATCTCGACTTTCTGGAAGCCCTGCAGGCCCGCGACGATTGCGTGAATTCGCTTTCGGATGGTGGCGCGCACTGCGGCACCATCTGCGACGCCGCCTCTCCCACCTATCTGCTGCAATATTGGGTGCGGGATCGGGCGAAAGGGCGGATTTCGCTGCAGGCCGCCATCAGGCGGCAATGCCGCGATACGGCGCTGCTCTATGGCCTTGCGGATCGCGGAATGCTGGCGCCGGGCTGTCTCGCGGATGTGAATGTCATCGACATGCAGACCTTGAAGCTCGGCAAGCCGTGGATGGCATTCGATCTGCCGGCGGGCGGCAAACGTCTGCTGCAGAAAGCCGATGGCTATGCGGTGACGATCAAGTCCGGCGAAGTGACCTTTGTGAACGGCGTGCTGCAAGGCGCGCGGCCGGGGCGGGTGATCCGCGGGCCGCAGACAGCGGCGCTGGCGATGGCGGCGGAATGAGCGCACAGTCGATCGCCTTCCTGCCCAGCCGGGACGAGGCTGCCCGGCAGGCGTTCGTCGGCGCGCTGAAATATTATCTGAATTTCGCGGTGGAGCCGCGCCTGCAGGCTGTGTTCGATGAGCGGCTGGCTCCTGACGCTCAATCTCCGCCCGCCAACCGCGCCGACGCCGATGCCTTGCTCAACCCGCATCCGCTCATGCGCTTCTGGGCGAGCCTGACCTTTCACAGCCAGACCCTGCTCTGGCAATCCATCGACGCCACCACACGACGCACGCTTGTTGCGCAAATGGCGCTTGCGGACCGGCTTGCTGCCAATCCGGGCAAGCTCGGCAGCCTGCACCTGAAAGACGGTTTCGAGCCCCCCGCCCCCGTCCGCACCACGGAAATCCACCGCCAGCCCGGCGGCTATCTGCGCGAGTCCGTTGCGGGCGACCTGTCCGCAGCGCTCAGCTACATGGGTTCCGTTGATCTTTACCGGAACGCCAAGGGCATGGGCACCGGCGCAAAGCCGGGCCAAGAAAAAATCGGCACTGGCGCAAAGCCGGGCACTGAAAAAGTGGGCACCGGCGCAAAGCCGGGCCAAGAAGAAATC
>JBBRKH010000087.1:0-7839 GCA_038217965.1 Sphingomonadales bacterium
GCCCAGCGCCGGGTCGGGGATGGTGTTGCCGGTTGCAATCGCGATATTGCCCGCGTCGATGAAGCTGTCTGCAAAGATCGTGAATTTCGATGGCGACAGCGCGGATGCAGGCGCGGCAATCGCCAGCGCGGTGAAAGCAAGAACAACAGATTTCATACGACCACTCCCCAGTTGGATCATGGCATTAACCAAGAGTGTCATGGTCTTGCAGGCTGCGCAAGCGTTGAAATCGCGGCTCAGGCTGGCGCGGTCCGCGGCCATTCCGCAGTCTGGTTGGCAAACCAGGTCTGCTGTCGCTTGGCATAGTTGCGGGTCTCCTGCTGCAATGCCGCCAGCGCCCCGGCCGCATCGGTTTCGCCGGCCAGAAGCGAGGCGATCGGCCGCACTCCCAGCGCCTTCAGAACCGGCGCATCGGCCGGCAGCCGCCGCGCCAGCAGCGCGCGCACCTCGGCTGTCGCGCCACCCTCCAGCATTGCCGCCGCCCGCGCATCGCAGCGCGCGTACAGCGCCTCGCGCGGCAAGCTCACCACCCGCGCATCCAGCGCCACATCGCCGCCTATCCCCCCGGACGTCTGCGCCTGCCACTCCGCCAGGGATCGTCCCGTCGCGCGCATCACTTCCAGTGCCCGCGCATTGCGCTGCCGATCGTTGGCATGCAGCCAGGCAGCCATTGCCGGATCTTCGGATACCAGAGCCGTGCGCACCGCCGCTGCATCCATCGCTCGAACGGCCGCACGGATGTCTGCCGGCACTGGCGGCACCGGTGAAATCCCCTCGAGCAAGGTGCGCAAATAAAGCCCCGTCCCGCCCACCAGGATGGGCAGCTGCCCTGCTGCCCACGCCGCCTCGATCTCCGCCGTTGCCAGCCGCGCCCAGCGTGCCGCGCTGCAGGCCTCCGCCCCGTCGATCACCCCATAAAGCCGGTGCGGGGCCGCCGATTCCTCCAGCTCCGAGGGCCGCGCCGAAAGCAGCCGCAGATCCGCATACACCTGGCTGGCGTCGGCATTGATCACGACGCCGTCGCGCGCTTTCGCCATGGCTGTCGCCAGCGCCGACTTGCCGCTCGCGGTCGGCCCTGCAATGACCGCCAGCGGAGGTTTCTCAATTCCCATGTCCAGCGCGCTCGTCATCACCCTCATCTCGCAGACCGGCTTGTCGCAGGCGGCCATCGCGGCGGCAAGCGATGCGTTGCGCGCAGCGGGCGGCAGCTTGGTGCACGAAGCCGGACTGGACCCGCCGCACGCGCACGACCTGTTTGTCGAAGGGCTAAGCCAGCCTGCCGCCCGCGCGGCGGTGGAGGCCATCGCACATGGCTTCGATGTCGTGGCGCAACGGACAGGACCACACCGCCGCAAGCGGCTGCTAGTCGCCGATATGGATTCGACGATGATCGGCCAGGAATGCATCGACGAGCTGGCCGATTTCGCCGGGAAGAAGGCCGAAATCTCCGCCATTACCGAAGCCGCCATGCAAGGGCATCTCGATTTCGCCGAGGCGCTGGACGCCCGGGTTGCCGCGCTCGCCGGCCTCGACACCGGCGCAATCCAACGCTGTCTCGACGAGCGCATCACCCTGACGCCCGGCGCCCGAACCCTCGTTGCCACGATGCAGGGGCAGGGCGCGCGAACCGTGCTCGTCTCTGGCGGTTTCACGGCCTTCACGAGCACCATCGCCGACCTGATAGGCTTCGACGCACAATTCGCCAATGTGCTCATGATCGTCGATGGCAAACTGACAGGCGCGGTTGCCAAACCCATCGTGGACAGCAGCGCAAAGCGCGCCAGGCTGATTGCCGAACGCCAGGCTCTCGCGCTGGCAAGCGAAGCAACGCTTGCCGTCGGCGACGGCGCCAACGACATTCCCATGCTGGAAGCGGCAGGACTTGGCATTGCCTATCACGCAAAGCCGACGGCCGCGGCAGCTGCCGATGCGGCTATTCGCCTTGCATCGCTCGAGGCATTGCTGTGGGCGCAGGGGTTGCCGCGAGCCGAATGGACGCAAGGCTAGCGCGCTTGCCGATCACGCGCTGGGCCAAGCTGGGCGGAATGCATTCTAGGGTCCTGACCCTAGACAATCGGCGGCCGCTCCTCGATTGCGGAGCCGGCAAACCACGCCACGCCGTGGAACACCAGATGCAGCGCTCCCTGCGCCGCCAGCAAGGCGGCGACCTGGATCGACGCATCCCCCGTCAGGCTGATGGCGACGGCGGCAAACAGCAGCTCCTTGTTCGGCAGCGGCAGCCGGCCGATGACCATTCGAAGCGCGCCGAGCAGCACCCATGTGTGGATATCGACGGCGGGCAGCGCCACGATCCACGACAATGTGATCAGCACATGCTGCCCGAGCACGCGGGCAAGATGCAGCCAGAACAGCCGCACATTTTCCTTCACCGGCAGGCTCATCACCCGGCTGCGAAAAACCAGAATGCCGATGTTCAGCAGGACGAGGGCGCCAAAGCTGATGATGATTGTCTTGATGACGGAGGGATCGACGGTGTCGGCCAGCACGGTGCCGCCGCCCATCGACAGCGCCAGAATCAGCATCAGCAGTGTGGTGAGATTGCCCGCCAGCCCAGAGGTGATCGCCACATCCTTGACCGCAGCGAACGGGCTTTCGCGCGGATCGAGGCCGGGGCCGTCGCCTCTGCCCAGCAGCCGCTTGGGCGGCGCATCCGGATCGAATTCGATGCCCAGCTTCTGCGTGGCCCAGACCAGCAGTAGCGTTTCTCCGGAATAGCTGAACAGCGCCTCGTTCATGACCCGCTTTTTCAGCATCACCGACAGGTCGCGCATGCCCATCGGCCACCAGCGCCAGTAGATCACCCAGTCGACGACCGGCTGCAACAAGTAGGAGGCGATGAACAGCAGCCAGAAAAGCGGCGTGATCGGCAATACGGCAAGAATTTCATCCCAGCCGACATCGACGATGGCCCGCACCAGAATCAGCAGGATGAGAGCCGAAAGGCCCAGGCTGCAAGCTTTCTGCGTGCGTTTGCCTGCCGGCGAATCCGCCCAGGTCTTGGCGGTTTGCGCCCATGACACGATCCGCTGTGTCGCCGTCTGCCCCTCGGTCATGCCGCGGGGCTAGCGGCGGTGCCGGCTGCCGGCAACCGGAATCACTCGCAGCCGAACAGCAGCCCCTGCCGATCATCATGCGCCGGCTTGCGGAACAGATCGGTGCGGAGCGGTGGCCTGCTGTCTGCCATGCCCGCTGCCCGTTTCGCCTTGCCGAACCGGCTGCGCAGCAGATCGCCCCACACGCCCTCAGGGCGCCTGCGGCTGCCAAAGCGCGGATCGTTCAACCGTCCGCCGCGCATCGCCTTGATGCCGTTCAGAACCTTTTCCCGCCGGTCGGGATAGGCGCTTGCCAGCCAGGCGTCGAACAGCGGCGCCACTTCGTGCGGCAGGCGGATCGGCTGGCAAAAGGCGCCGATGGCGCCGGCGCATGCCGCAGCGTGCAGGATGGCCTCCAGTTCGTGATCGTTGAGGCCGGGGATCATCGGGGACGCGGAGACATATGCGGGAACGCCGGCATCACTGAGAGCGCGGATGGCGGCGATCCGCCGGTGTGGCGCGGCCGCGCGCGGCTCCATGGCGCGGGCAAGCGCCGGGTCGAGGGTGGTGACAGACAGCATCACGGCGGCCAGTCCCAGCCCGGCCAGCGGCGCGAGGAGATCGATATCGCGCAGCACCCGGTCGGATTTTGTCGTGATGGCGACCGGATGGCGGGTTTCCAGACACAGCAGGAGCACGGCGCGGGTGATTTTCCAGTCTGCCTCGATCGGCTGGTAGGGATCGGTGTTGGTGCCCATGGCCAGCACTTCGGGCCGATAGCCGTGCTTGGCAAACTCCGCCCGCAGCATCGCCGGCCCGGTGGGTTTGGCAAACAGCCGGGTTTCGAAATCGAGGCCTGGCGAGAGATTGTGAAAGGCGTGCGTCGGTCTTGCAAAGCAGTAGATGCAGCCATGCTCGCAGCCGCGGTATGCGTTGAAACTGCGATCGAAGGGGATGTCGGGGCTGTCGTTTCTGGTGAGAACCGCTTTCGGATGCTCCACCGTCACCGTGGTGCGCAAGGGTCTGGCCTCACCCTCCGTCCGCTCCCAGTCGAGCCAGTCGCCGTCCGGCGCGCGGGCCTGATCGTCGAACCTTCGGGACAGGTCATTGCCGGTTGCGCCGCGCCTCATGGTGAGAACATAACAGGAACAGATTGTCTATAGCCAGCCCTTTTTCTTGAACCACAAATAGGGAAGGATAGCAGACAGCACCATCATCACGAGCGCCATGGGATAGCCGAGCAGCCACTCCAGCTCGGGCATGTGGACAAAGTTCATTCCGTAGATGCTGGCGACCAGCGTCGGCGGCAGGAACACCACGGCTGCAACCGAAAATATCTTGATGATGGCATTCTGCTCGATTGAAATGCGCCCCACCGACGCCTCCAGCAGAAATCCGATGTTGGCGCTGAGGTAGGTCGCGTTTTCCAGCAGGGATGCGATGTCGCGGGCCAGCGATTTCAGCTCTTCGCGGCTGCGCTTGTCCACCTTGGCGCGCCGTTGTGCCAGCGGCTCGGCCGGCTCCACCTCGGCGGGCAGATTGAGAAAGCCGACGATGCGCTGCAATGTGTGCAGCGAATCATGCACCTTGTTCACCACGAATTGCGTGTCGCCAATGCGCCGCAGGATGGTGCGCAGATCGTCGGAGGTGATGCGCCGGCTGGCCGGTGTGTCCTGCCCGAACACCAGCCGCGACGTCTTGTCGATTTCCTCGCTCATACGCTCCAGGATGTCGGCAACGCGATCGACAATGAGGTCGAGCAACTTGAGCAGGACGGCTAGCGGGTTGTCGCCGAGCGCGGTGCGGTCGCATTGGCTGGTCATCAGCCGGAAACTGTGCGGATCGGCGTAGCGCAACGTAATCAGCTGCGAGGGGGTCAGCACGAACCCCAGCGGAACGGATGCCGGGGTGTCGCTGTCCAGCCCCACGACAGTGGTTGCTGTCATGAAGCTCGCGCCGCCTTCCTGGTAGGAGCGGCTGGAGGCCTCGATTTCCACCAGGCTTTCGCGCGTCGGCAGTTTCAATGCGGTTGCAGCCTCGACCGCGGCCATTTCAAAGGGCATCGGGTCGGCCAGATCGATCCACACGGCGTTGTGCAGGGACGCCGGATCGGCGCCCATCTCGAAGCTGTTGGCGCCTTCGGTTCCGGCAATATAATAGCGAAGCAAGCGGTTTCCCTTTTCCGCCCCGCTAGAGAATGCTCCGTTCAGATGGACTCATCTGGACGCAAACCCACGCGGAAAAACAAGGAGATAGAGCGGCCGTTCTGCTGAAACCAGAACGCAACCCGCTCTAGCCCTCGCGCCTCATTCGCGCAACCGCGGCATCAGCTCGACGAAATTGCATGGAGTATGACGACTGTCCAGCTGCAACGCCAGTATGCCGTCCCACGCGTCGGCTACGGCGCCGGTGCTGCCTGGCAGTGCAAATATATAGGTGCCGCGTGCCACGCCCGCGCACGCGCGGGACTGGATGGTCGATGTTCCGATGGACTGGAACGAAAGCCATCGGAACAGTTCGCCAAAGCCGGGAATGAACTTGTCGCACACCTCTTCCAGCGCTTCCGGCGTCACATCCCGTCCGGTCACGCCGGTGCCCCCGGTGGTAATGATGCAATCCACCTGCGCGGCCTCGATCCAGTGGGTGAGAGCTTCGACGATCAAATCCGGATCATCTTTCACGATGCGCCGGCCGGCGAGGCTGTGGCCCGCTGCTTCGATGCGGGCAGCAAGCGTGTCGCCGCTGCGGTCGTCGGCTGTGGTTCGGGTGTCGGATACGGTCAGGATGGCGATCTGAACAGGTATGAAGGTGCGCGAAAGATCGATCGGCATTTCAGGGCACGGAAGCAGCTGCGGGCGCTGCCACGGGCGCGGGTCGCGGTGGCGGACTTGCCACGGCCGGCGCCCCTGGCATGCCCGGAAAGCGCGGCCAGAGATTGGCGGAAACTGCGGCCAGGCTGGTCGGTTTTGCAGCCTTTGCCGGATTGCGCGCCTGGTCCTTCAGTTCATACAGCCAGTAGTTTCGCAGCACGATTTCGACATAGTGCCGGGTTTCGCGAAACGGGATGGATTCCACGAACAGCAGCACATCGCCGTTGTCCTTCAGGCCGCCGGCGTTCCATTTCTGCACCGATCCCGGCCCGGCATTGTAGGCGGCGATCACCTTGGGCAGCAGCCCTTGCGTGTGGCCGCTGTCGCGCAGCATCTCCAGATAGCTCTGGCCATATTCGACGTTGAAGGAAGGGTCGGCCAGCAGCTCGTCGGAATGCGCCATCTGGGCGGCTTTCGCCAGATCGCGCGCGGTGCCAGGCATGATCTGCATCAGGCCCTTCGCGCCCGCTCCCGAGCGCGCCGTGGTGATGAACTGTGATTCCTGCAGGGCGTGGGCAAACACCAAATTTCGATCGACGCGCCAGCCGTTGAACGGGCGCCAATCGGGCGTTGGCAGCCGCGCCGACATCGGTGGCATCATTCCCGGCGGTGGATTCTGCGCCAGCCAATATTGTGTCGCCGGCAGATTGAGGCGTGCGGCAAGGCGCAGGATCGGCTCGTAGTGCTGATTGGAGGTGGTGACGGCGAGATGGCGCAGTTCGCGGTCGGCCAGCGCCAGCTGCCCTGCCTCCACGAGCGCCACCGCCCGCTGTGCGCCGGCCTGCCCCTTCAGGGTGGTCCAGTCGGCCTGGATGAAGTCCGGCTCCTGCCAGTCTATCGCTGGCTCCAACCCCAACGCGCTGGCGGCCAGCACGCCGTAAAACCCGCTCTTCTCGCGCGCCACAGCTGCCTGCAACCGCTCCGATGCAAGATGCGGCCGGTTGCAGCGCACATGGCTGCGCGCCGCCCAGTAGGCGGCCGCCGAACGCAGGTCGGCGCTGGCAAACTGATTGCCGATGGCATCGAAATGCCGCGCCGCCGCCTCGCAGTCGTTCTGCCGGAAGCTGGCAAGACCCGCCACCCAGTTCCCCATTGCAGCCCAGTCGCCGGTGCCGTTGGCCGCGCGCGCGCCAAGCCTTCGTGCGGCGCTGTCATCGCCTTCGAGATACACGTCCCAGGCGGCGCGCTGTGTCCATTCGCTGCGCACTTCGGCAGTCAACTCCGGCCCGACCCTTTCGAGCAGCGGCTCGATGCCCAGCGCGGCGTCGGCCGCGATCAGCGACCGGGCGCCGGCGATGAAGGCCGCGTCGGCGCTGCGGTCGCCCTTGGCGCTGCGCGGTGACAGCGGCGGTGTCAGGCGCACGGGAACCAGGGCGCGCGAACGCGCCAGCTGCGGCAGTTCGGTGGCGCCGGCCTTGCGGGCAAGCCCGGCGATGGCATTGGCTTGCGGCGCCTGCGGATTGGCGACCAGCCAGTCGATCAGCGGCGAAAGCCCGGCATTGGCGCCTTGGGCCAGCAGCAGCTGCGCTTCGGCCGAACCGTGCAGCGGGCCGCGTGGCATGGCCAGGAGGTCTGCGCGAGCGGCCGAAACGCGACCTCCCGCTATGGCCATAAAAACGCGACGATAGTGATACCGCTGCTGTGGCGTGAGTTGAGCCGGCACCGCCCGCTCGCTTGCGGAAAAGGGCGACTGCACCGGCGGCGCGCCGGTCACCCGGTCGTCTATCCCGACCTGTGCCGGAGCGAGTTGGGCGACAGCTGGCGCGGCCAGCAGCAGGGCAACCAGCAGACATTCAGGCTTCATGGCGCGATCCGGCGCTTGAAGGCGAGCAGATCGGCCCAGGCTTCTCGCTTGGCCTCTGGCCGCCGGAGCAGATAGGCGGGATTGAAGGTGGGCATTGCCGGGATCCCGTTGC
>JBBRKH010000088.1:0-7800 GCA_038217965.1 Sphingomonadales bacterium
ACATCGGAATGGGATACCGCTGCTGCCCACGCCATTCTGCTCGCCGCCGGTGGGATCATGGTCGACGTCTTCGCGCAACCCTTTCGCTACGGCAAGCCCGACTATCTGAACAGCAGCTTCCTCGCCCTCGGCGACCCCGCCGCCGCCTCCCGCCTGCCGGTGTTTTCCGCGCTTTGAGGGTTCGGGAGGGCGGCGCCCTGCCGAGCGCGCCTCACTTCGGCGGCACGCCAGCCAGGCGGATCGAGAGTTCGCGGAGTTGTTTTTCGCTGACTTCGCTGGGCGCGTTCATCATCAGATCTTCGGCTTTCTGGTTCATCGGGAACAGCACGACTTCGCGGATATTGGGTTCGTCGGCGAGCAGCATGACGATTCGGTCGACTCCGGGGGCGGAGCCGCCGTGTGGGGGGGCGCCATATTTGAAGGCGTTGATCATGCCGGCGAAGTCGCGGTCCACCTGCGCTTGCGTGTAGCCGGCGATTTCAAAGGCTTTGTACATGATATCGGGACGGTGGTTGCGGATGGCGCCGGATGAAAGTTCGATGCCGTTGCAGACGATGTCATACTGGTAGGCGAGGATGGTGAGGGGGTCTTGAGTTTCCAGCGCGTCCAGTTCGCCTTGCGGCATGGAGAAGGGGTTGTGCGAGAAGTCGATCTTGCCGGTTTCGTCATCGGCTTCATACATCGGGAAGTCGACGATCCAGCAGAATTTGTAGGCGTCTTGTTCGATGAGGCCGAGATCGCTGCCGATTTTCGTGCGGGCCTGACCGGCGAGTTTGGCGGCGCGCGGGGATGCGTCGCAGGCGAAGACCACGCCGTCGTCAGGGCCGAGACCCATCTGCGCGACGATTGCGGCAACCCGGTCGGCTTCGAGGTTTTTGGCGATCGGGCCGGCAGCTTCGCCGGATTTGAAGTTGATGTAGCCGAGGCCGGCCCAGCCTTCGCTGCGCGCCCAGTCGTTCATGCCATCGAAGAAGGAGCGGGCCTTCAGGCCGGCGCCGGGCGCCGGAACGGCGCGCACGACGGCGCCGCCTTCGATCATCCGGGAAAAGACGCCGAAGCCGCCGCCACGGAATTGGTCGGTCACGTCGGCGATCAGCAGCGGGTTGCGCAGATCGGGCTTGTCGCTGCCGTATTTCAGCATCGATTCGGCGTATGGAATGTGCGGGAACGGCGCGGGCGTCACGGCCCACGGCGTTTCGCGGTTCCACCCTGCGAATTCGTCGAACACCCCCGCCAGCACCGGCTCGATGGCTGCAAACACATCGTCCTGGGTGACAAAACTCATTTCGAAATCGAGCTGATAGAATTCGCCGGGTGAGCGGTCGGCGCGGGCGTCTTCGTCGCGGAAGCAGGGCGCGATCTGGAAATAGCGATCGAAGCCGGCCACCATCAGCAGCTGCTTGAACATCTGCGGCGCTTGCGGGAGGGCGTAGAATTTGCCGGGGTGGATACGCGACGGCACGAGAAAATCGCGCGCGCCCTCCGGGCTGGAGGCAGTGAGAATAGGCGTCTGGAACTCGGTGAAGCCCTGCCCGATCATCCGCTGCCTGAGCGACGCAATGACTTTGGAGCGCAGCATGATGTTGCGATGCAGCCGTTCGCGACGCAGGTCGAGGTAGCGGTATTTCAGCCGGATATCTTCCGGATAATCGGTGTCGGCCGCAACCGGCAGCGGCAGTTCGGCAGCCGCAGATTGCACAATCACCCCGCGCACCCGCACTTCGATTTCGCCGGTCGGCAGGTTGGGGTTGATGGTGCCAGGGCTGCGGGCAACCACTTCACCGTCAATCGTGATGACCGATTCGAGGCGCAGGGCATCCAGTGTTGCCAGATGTTCGGAGCCGGCGGCGGCGACCAGTTGCGTCAGCCCGTGATGATCCCGCAAGTCCACGAACAATACGCCGCCATGGTCGCGCTTGCGGTGCACCCAGCCGGACAAGCGGATGTGGCACGAAACATCGGCAGCGCGCAGTTCGCCGCATGTGTGGGTTCTGTAGGCATGTGTCATGGCGGGGGGTTGATGCGGGGCGTAAGCCTTTTGTCAAGCGCGGGCTTTGCGGCTATGCGCGCTGCACATGCATATTCACCCCCTCATCACCGACGCGGCCGACCTGAAATCGCTCTGCGCCCGCCTCTCCAGCCGCCCCTTCGTCGCCATCGACACCGAGTTCATGCGCGAGAACACCTACTATCCGGAGCTGTGCCTGCTGCAGCTTGCCAGCGACGAGGAGGCGGCCGCGATCGACCCGCTGGCACCGGGGATGGATCTGTCGCCCTTCCTCGCCATGCTGGATGACGAGACTCTGTTGAAGCTGATCCACGCCGGCGGGCAGGATCTGGAAATTTTCTACAATCTCATCGGCCGCACACCGTCGCCCATGTTCGACACGCAGATCGCCGCCATGGCGCTCGGCATGGGCGAGCAGGTGAGCTACGCCAACCTGGTTGCCCATTTCACCGGCCACCAGATCGACAAGGGCGCGCGATTCACCGATTGGGCGCGGCGGCCGCTCTCCGACCGGCAGATCGAATATGCCATCGGCGATGTGACCCATCTCGCGCAGCTTTTCCCGAAGATGCTGGCAAAACTCAGGAAAACTGGGCGCGGCGAGTGGCTGGACGAGGAAATGGCGCGGTTGGGAGAGGCTTCCAACTACACTGTCGATCCGGAAAAGGCCTGGCTCCGCCTGAAGCTGCCGAGCCGCCGCGCCGATGTGCTCGGTCGCCTGAAGGCGCTGGCAAAGTGGCGCGAGGAGGAAGCCAAATCGAAGAATGTGCCGCGCGGGCGAATCATCAAGGACGAAACGCTGGCCGATCTGGCCGGCACCCCGCCGCGCGATCAGGCGGATCTTGGCCGGGTGCGCGGGCTGTCGGCAGCCTGGGCCAGCAATGCGATCGGCGCCCGCCTGCTCGATGCTCTGGCCGCCGCGGAGCCCTTGCCGGCGGATGAAATGCCACTGCGCGATGCCGCGCGGCCAGGCCTTTCAACAGACGCGGCCCTGATTGCCGATTTGCTGAAATTGCTGCTGAAACTGCGTGCCAAGGAGGCGGGCGTCGCGCCCAAGCTGGTGGCCAAGGGCGATGAGCTGGAATGCCTTGCCGGCGGCCAGCGCGACGGGTTGGCGTTGCTTGCAGGCTGGCGCCGGCAAATTTTCGGTGACGATGCGCTGGCGCTGGTAGAGGGCAGGCTTGGATTTTCGGTGCGGGCCGGCGTGCTGCGGATGACGGCGCTGGACAGCCTCAGCCCGCCAGAGCTGCAAACTGCGCCGGCTCCAGAAGAGCCAGACGGGGCTGCAGCTGAAACGCCTGCGCCAGATAGCGATGCCGGCGTGCCACTGGTTCCCCATAGAGCGCAGCGTTCGAGCGAAGCAGGCTGAGGGTCAGCGCCTTGCCGTTCGGCCCGATCCGCGCAGCCGCAAGCGGCTCGGCGGCACCGCCGCCCAGCCGTTGCCCCAGCCGCAGGGCCAGGCCCCACAGTCGAGCCCGATCAAGCAGCGAGGGATCGGCAAGCGCTGACAAAATTGCTGTCTGCGGCGAGGGCATGGCTCCGCCGTTCAGCACAAACAGCGCCGCCGCCAGCATCGCTCGCCCTTCCGCGTCGATGCCCACCCAGCTGCCGTGCAGCGCTGTGTCCATCCCGTCTTCGGCGCGCATGTCGGGATGCGCCCGCCAGGCGGAATCGGCCAGCAGGCAAGCGGTGTGGCGGATTCGGCGCAAGGCGGCCGATTCGTGGGCAAACAGGGGATCGGTGAAGGCGAGCAGGGCGTCGCCGACCGCATCGTCGCTGCCATCGGAGAAGCGCCCGGTGCGCTGGGCGGTGTCGCGCGCTGCCGTGAGCAGCGGATCTTCGTTGCGGCTGGCCAGCGGCAGGGATTCATAAAGCAGCCCTTCGCGCAGGCCATAGGCAGACGAGATGATGCATCTGGAACCCAGCTTCTGGGTGACCGCGCGCAGAAGTGCGGCGGCACCGGGCAATTGCGGCGCCCGGGAACCGGAGATGGCCGGCACCGATTTCAGCGATTTGAGCGACAGCTGCGCCAGCGTGCGGACCAGCCGCGTCGGCGCTTCCACTGGCATCACATGGTGGTGGATCACCGGCAATGGCCAGTCGGTCAGATGCATGTGCAGTTGCGCCAGCGCCCGCCAGCTGCCACCCACTGCATAGAAGGGCTTGCCTTGCCCGGAGGCGGCCCAGTCCAGCTTTTCCAGCGCGTCTGCGATGAAACTTGTGAGCGCCCGGCGGTTTTTCTTGCGCACGGCGTCCAGCTTCAGGGCGCCGATCGGCAGGGACAACCGCTCAAACATCTGCCCGTTGCTGATGCGGATCAGTTCCAGCGAGCCGCCGCCGAGATCCCCGACCACGCCATCGGCTTCCGGAATACCGGCAATCACGCCATAGGCCGCGCCGCGCGCCTCGGATTCGCCATCGATGATCTCGACCGCGATCCCGGTTTCGCTGAGCACCCGCGCCACGAAAATCTCGCTATTGGAAGCTTCGCGCACCGCCGCTGTGGCGACCGCGCGCAGGCTGTCCACCCCCATCGCATCGCAGAGCTGCGAAAAGCGGGCCAGCGCGGCGACCGCTATGTCCATCGAATCGTCAGACAACAGGCTGCCTGATGCCATTCCGCGTCCGAGCCCGGCCATCACCTTTTCGTTGAAAAGCACGGCAGGCGTTCTGGTCAGCCCCTGATAAACAACGAGGCGCACCGAATTGGAGCCGATGTCGATGATGGCGATCCGCGGACTGCCGTGCGCAACAGCCGCTTCGACCGCCCGCACATCAAGCTCGCGCAGATCGGCTTCGTGCGCGATCGTTGCCATCAGGCTGCTACCCCAAGCGCGTCTTTTAGTGTCGCACGGACGGCTTCCATCGCCGCTGTTGCCGAAGCGCCATCGGGGCCGCCCGCCTGCGCCATGTCGGGCCGGCCGCCGCCGCCCTGCCCACCGAGCGCAGCGGCAGCCACCCGCACCAGATCGACGGCGGATATGGTGGCTGTCAGATCGTCGGTCACGCCAATGGCAACGCTTGCGCGGCCTTCGTTGACGGCAACAACGGCGGCAATTCCAGAGCCGATGCGGGCCTTCGCTTCGTCCACCAGACCACGCAGCGCCTTTGCCTCCACAGCGTGCAACACCTGACCCACAAACGCCACCGGGCCGATCTGTTCCGCTACCCCCGCGGTGGGCGCTGGACCCGCGAGTGCCAATGCCCTCTTCGCTTCCGCCAGTTCGCGGTCCAGCCGCTTCATCTGCTCGACGAGCACCGCAACCCGGTCCGGCACGTCCTCGGGACGCACCTTCAGCGTCGATGCAGCGGCCTTCAATGCCGTTTCCTGGACAACCATATACTGCCGTGCAGACTCGCCGGTCAGCGCCTCGATGCGGCGGACGCCGGACGACACTGCCGATTCGGACAGGATCCTGAACAGGGCGATATCGCCGGTGGCGCTCACATGCGTACCGCCGCACAGTTCGACCGAATAGGCCGTGCCGATGTCGCGCGCGCGACCCATCGAGAGCACCCGCACTTCGTCGCCGTATTTTTCGCCGAACAGCGCCAGGGCACCCGCTTCCACTGCAGCCTCCGGCGTCATCAGCCGGGTGCCGACGGGAAAGTTGGCGCGAATTTCGGAGTTCACCTGGCGCTCGACAGTTGCGATTTCGTCGGCCGTCATCGCCTTCTGATGCGAGAAATCGAAGCGCAGCCGATCGGGCGCCACCAGGCTGCCCTTCTGCGCAACATGGCCGCCCAGCGTGTCGCGGAGCGCAGCGTGCAGCAGGTGGGTGGCGCTGTGGTTGGCGCGAACGGCGGCACGTCGATCGCCGTCCACCGCGAAGGCAACTGCCTGGCCAACCGCGAGGTCGCCGGCCTCCACCACCCCCTTCATGGCGTGCAGCCGGCCGAGCGGCTTGGCGGTGTCATCGATCCGGACCCTCAAGCCCGCAGCCAACACGAGGCCGGCATCGCCTACCTGCCCGCCCGATTCGCCGTAGAAGGGCGTCTGGTTGGCCAGCAATGTGACCGTGTCACCCGCACCGGCGCGCTGGACTTCGGCACCGTCCTTCACGATGGCGACGATCTGCCCTTGCGCTTCCAGCGTTGAATAGCCGATGAAATCGGTGCCGCCCAGACGCTCGGCCAGATCGAACCACAGCGCATCGGTACCGGCTGCCCCGCTGCCGGCCCAGGCGGCGCGGGCGCGGGTTTTCTGCTCCACCATTGCGGCGTCGAACCCGGCGCGGTCGACCGTCAGTCCCTGCGCCCGAAGCGCATCCTCTGTGAGGTCGTAGGGAAAGCCGAAAGTATCATAGAGCTTGAAGGCGACATCACCGGCGAGCGTGCCGCCCGGTGGCAGCATGACGGTCGCTTCATCCAGC
Organism: Sphingomonadales bacterium; assembly: GCA_038217965.1. GTDB lineage: Bacteria > Pseudomonadota > Alphaproteobacteria > Sphingomonadales > Sphingomonadaceae > Sandaracinobacteroides. Next base: position 6,382 of record JBBRKH010000088.1, read on the forward strand.
AGCCGCAGCCCGTTCTGCAGGGTCTGGCGAAAACGGGTTTCCTCCAGCTTCAGCGTTTCGGCAATCAGCGCCTCGGCCCGGCCCAGTTCGGGAAAGGCCGATCCCATCACCGAAACCAGCGCCGGCACGAGCCGGTGCATCAGCGGCTCGGCCGCGCCAAGCAGGTGGGCATGCCGCATGGCGCGGCGCATGATCCGCCGCAGCACATAACCGCGGCCTTCGTTGGCCGGCAACACGCCATCGGCCACCAGAAAACACGCCGCGCGCAGATGATCGGCGATGATGCGGTGCGAGGCGCGTGATTCCGGAGCGTCGGCAGACGTCTTTGTGAGCGACGCCGATTCCTCGATCAGCGCCTTGAAGATGTCTGTCTCGTAATTGTCGTGCGTGCCCTGCAGAACGGCGGCAATCCGCTCCAGCCCCATGCCGGTATCGATCGACGGCTTCGGCAGGTCGAGGCGCGTGCCGTCGGCCTGCTGATCGAACTGCATGAACACCAGGTTCCAGATTTCGACAAAGCGGTCACCGTCTTCATCGGGTGATCCGGGTGGCCCGCCGAAGATGTGGGCGCCGTGATCGTAGAAAATTTCCGAGCACGGCCCGCACGGCCCGGTGTCGCCCATCGACCAGAAATTGTCATTCGTCGCGATGCGGATGATGCGGTCGTCCGGAAGGCCGGCGATTCGCTTCCAGAGCTCGTGCGCCTCGTCGTCGGTGTGGTAGACAGTAACGGTCAGCCGCTCCGCCGGAATGCCCCACACCCGCGTCAGCAGATCCCAGGCCAGCGTGATCGCCTGCTCCTTGAAATAATCGCCGAATGAGAAATTGCCAAGCATTTCGAAGAAGGTGTGGTGCCGCGGGGTGTAGCCCACATTGTCCAGATCATTGTGCTTGCCGCCGGCACGCACGCATTTCTGCGACGAGGTTGCAGTGGAATACCGGCGGCTTTCCTGGCCGGTGAACACATATTTGAACGGCACCATGCCGGCGTTCACGAACATCAGCGTCGGGTCGTTCTGCGGCACCAGCGGAGCAGATTGGACGAGAGCGTGCCCGGCGGCGGCAAAATGCTCGAGGAAGGAGCGCCTGATATCGTTCGTGTGCATCATCTCGAGTGCGATTTTTCCATTGCTTGGCCTCGCTGGCGGGCGTGCGCTCTCAATAGGGTGCGATGCTGCCATGCGGCAAGCCCGGGCCAACTCAGCCGCGCACGTCTGCCAGGCGCCGTTCCAGCGATGCAAGAGGCTGTGCCACGTGCGGACACGCCGTGTCGGGTGCACTCTGCTGCGGCTGCCACGGGTGTGCGGACCCGGCCTGCCCATCGGCAATGGCAGCAAGCACCCACGTCAGTCGGCTACGCAGCGAAAGCATCGCTTGTGCGTGCGCTGCTCGCTGGCGCGGCGATTGCACGCGGTCCGG
>JBBRKH010000089.1:0-7748 GCA_038217965.1 Sphingomonadales bacterium
CGACCATCTCGTGAAGAAAATCGCCGAAGTCGCAGTCGACAGCGAGCATGGCGGCAAATGGACTGCGATGACCTATGCCAACACCGCCGATTATGCCGAACACATCGTGTTGCAGAAGGGCCGCATCGACCCCGCCAGGCCCACCTTGATCCGCGTGCATGTCCAGTCGCTGTTCACCGATCTGTTTGCAGAGGCCGGCGGACGCTCCGGTCTTATCCCGCAAGCGATGGACGCCATCGCAAAGGAGGGTACCGGCATCCTGATCGTCATCCGCGATGCCCGCCCAGACGCGATTTCGCAGCAGATGAAAGCCAAAGGCCAGGGCGAGCCTTTCCAGGTGCGGGACTATGGTGTCGGCGCGCAGATCCTCGTCGATCTGGGCGTATCGGACATGATCCTGCTCGCCGGCAGCCACCGCAGCTATGTCGGCCTCGAAGGCTATGGCCTGAAGGTTGTCTCCGAGCGTCCGCTGGCCGCGGCGAGCAAAGTCGACCGTCCCCTCACCGCCTGAAAGCACCCCATGGCCAAGATCCTCATCGTCGGCGCCGGTTTTTACCGCCACATTTTCGACCTGCAGCTCGATGGCGCCCGCGCCGCGATCGAAGCCGCAGGCCACGCGCAAGAGCTTGTCGAAGTCCCCGGCGCGCTGGAAATTCCTGCCGCCATTGCGCTGGCCGCCGACACCAGCCGCTACGAAGCTTTTGTCGCGCTCGGCTGCGTCATCCGCGGCGAAACCTATCATTTCGAGGTGGTCTCCAACGAAAGCGCCCGCGCCATCATGGCGTTGACGCTGGATGGCATTGCCATCGGCAACGGCATCCTCACCGTCGAAAACGAGGCCCAGGCCATCGCCCGCGCCGACCCGGCGCAGAAGAACAAGGCGGGTGAGGCGGTTGCCGCTGCGCTTGCCATGCTGGCGCTCAGATCCCGCTTTTCCGGAGACTGACCATGCCACTCGATCCGATGATTGCGCAATTGCTGGAGATGGGCCGCGACCAGCCGAAATTGCGCGACCTGTCGATCGGCGATGCCCGCGCCGCCATGCTCGCGCGCGTTGAACCGCTGCAGCCGCTCGCGCCGCCGGGCATCCAGACGCAGGACCTCGCGATCGCCACGGTGGCGGGGCCTCTGCCCATCCGCATTTACCGCCCGGAAGGCTGCGAAACCCCGCTCCCTGTCCTGCTCTGGCTGCACGGCGGCGGCTGGGTTGTCGGCAGCGTCGATTCGCATGACGGCCTGTGCCGTTTCCTGGCCAAGGATGGCCCGCTGCTCGTCGTCAGCGTCGACTATCGTCTGGCTCCCGAAGCGCGCTCCCCGGCGCAGCAGCAAGACACGCTCGAGGCGCTGCAGTGGACGGTCGCCAACATCGGCTCCCACGGCGGAGACGCCGGGCACATCGTTATCGGCGGCGACAGCGCGGGCGGCAATCTGGCTGCGCTGGCGGCAATCGCTGCCCGCGATTCCGGCGGCCCGGCGCTCGCTGGCCAGCTGCTCGTCTATCCCGTCACCGATTTCCCCACAGACCGCCGCGCGAGCTATGCGCCCGACGGCGACTATGGTTTGTCCAGAGAGGACATGCTCTGGTTCTGGAACCTCTGGCTCCCCGAAGGTGCGGCCGCCGACGCCACCACCGCCCCGCTTCGCGCCGCAGATCTGAGCGGCCTGCCTCCCGCCTGGGTGGTTACCGCCGAATATGATGTGCTGAAGGACGAAGGCGACGAATATGCCGCGAAACTCGCCGCCGCCGGCAACGATGTCGAACATGAAAGCGTCCCCGCCGTCATCCACGGCTTCTTCTCGATAGCCGGCTTTGTCCCCGCCGCCACCGACGCGGTCCGGCGCGCCGCCCGGTGGGCTGCAACAGTCTGAGGAAAATCTGCCTCAGGCGGGGAGGCGCGTGACGCCGCTGTGCACAGCGTTTGTATCTTGCTCCCTCGCGCGGAGGCGGGAACCATCTTTTCCTGTCTCTCACCGGCAGGGACTGGGGGTTGGTGCATTCTGTCCGCAGCTTCCCGGCGGAACGCCGAAGGCAAAAGCTTCCCGTCAAGCGGCGCGATCCGCCGACAAGAATGCTTCCACATCCGGCAGCGCGACAGCTTTCGCCACGAAGGCCGCACCTATTCCTCGCGCCAGAATGAACGGCAGCCCGGCGCTGGACATCTTCTTGTCGTGCAGCATGTGCGCCACCAGTCGGGGCGCCGCGCTGCCGGCCACGCCCGCCTGCTCCGGCCACGCGCTCAGGCCCGCCCGCTCCAGGTGGCGCGTCACCTGCTCCGCATCCGCCTTGGGGCACAGCCCGAGCTTCGCCGAGAAGCGGAACGCCTGCGCAATACCGATACCCACCGCCTCGCCGTGCAGCAGCCGGTCGGAAAATCCGGTTTCCGCCTCCAGCGCATGGCCGAACGTATGCCCCAGGTTCAGCAATGCCCGCAGGTCCAGCGTTTCGCGCTCGTCCGCCGACACAATGGCGGCCTTGGCGCGGCAGCTTTCGGCCACAGCATACAGCAGCGCATCGCGATCATGGCGCAGCAAAGCGGCTGCATTTGTTTCGCACCATTGAAAAAAGCCGGCATCCGAAATCAGGCCGTACTTCACAATTTCCGCATAGCCGGCCTGCATTTCGCGCGCCGGCAGCGTCGCCAGCAAATCGAGATCTGCCCAGACGGCGACCGGCTGGTGAAAGGCGCCCACCAGATTCTTGCCGGCTCTGGTGTTGATCGCCGTCTTGCCGCCTACCGAACTGTCCACCATTGCCAGCAGCGTCGTTGGCACCTGCACGAAGGAAATCCCGCGCTTGACGATGGCGGCGGCAAAGCCGGTCAGGTCGCCGATGACCCCGCCGCCGAATGCCAGGATGATGTCGGACCGAGTCACCTCCAGCTCCAGCAACGCGTCGCAAAGCGCTTCCAGCCGCGCAAAGCTCTTGCTGGCCTCGCCTGCCGGCAGCACGATCGGCCGCACATCGAATCCGCGCAGCGCTGCCGTCAGCGCCGGAAGGTGCAACCGGGCAACCGTTTCATCGGTGACCACTGCAACCCGTTTTGCAGCGCCAAGTGTCTGCAACCGCTGCGCGGCATCGGCGAGCAGCCCGCTGCCGACACCGATGCGGTAGCTGCGCTCGCCGAGGCTTACCGGCACCTCGATCATCAAACCTGCGCTTTCAGGGCATCGAGTATCGCGTCGACACAGTCGCCGTGCGGGCCATTGCGGCTGTGCACGCGAATATGTGCCTCGGCATAGAGCGGGTTGCGCACCCGGGCCAGCTCGCCAAGCACCTCTGCTGCATTGCGACCGAGCAACAGCGGACGCGTGTTCCGCCGGGAGACGCGCGTCAGCAATGTTTCGAGGCAGGCATCGAGCCATACCGCCGTTCCCTGCCGCAGGATTTCGGCGCGGGCGACGGGATCGATGAAGGCACCGCCGCCGGTGGCGATAACCCTTGCACCGCCATGCATCAGCCGCGCAATGACCCGCCGCTCGCCGTCGCGAAAATGCGGCTCGCCGTATTTCGCGAAGATTTCGGCGATCGACATACCCGCCGCCACTTCGATCTCGTGGTCGGCATCCACGAAGGGCCACCCCAGCCGCGCCGCGAGCCGCTTTCCCACAGTGGTCTTGCCCGAGCCCATCAAGCCGACGAGCACGATGGGCCGGTCGCGCCAGTCTGGCGACAGGGCTGGCACCGCCGGCACGTTTTCCGCTTTCACAGGCGTCATCCGTCTCGCTATACGGTCGCCATGTGGCAGGTTGCAAATCGCCGGGTGCGGCACATTTTGCTGGGCGTGGCGCTGCTCGGCGGCGGCGCGCTTCAGGCGCAGGATGCGGTTCCGCCAACGGCACCCGTCGGTGCGCCGAAGTCGCTGCTGCCCGATGACATTGCACCGGCCGCAGCGCTGCCGGCGAACCCGGCGGAGCGACCTCCGCCCGAGCCCGCCGTTGCCATCCTGCCCTCGGATGCGCCGCCTGCACGGCAGCCGCCACCGTTTGCGCCCGAGGCAGCTGCCGCTCTTCTCGTCCCGGAAGTGGAGGCGCTCAATCCCTTGGCCGATCTGGCCGGGCCGGTTGGCCAGCCGGAAGACGCCGGGCTGCTGACGCCGGCAACCGGTGGCTACGGCGCAGACCTGTTTGCCCGGTCGGATGGGCGATTTCTGGCAGTTTTGCTGCATCGGATCGAAGCGCCGGTTGCCAGCCGATGGGCGCAGATCCTGTTGACGCGGGCGCTGCTCAGCCGCGCCGCGCCACCAGCCGGGCTCAATCCGGCAAACTGGGTTGCCGCCCGCGCAGATGCGCTTGTTGCCATGGGCTCGGCGACCGACGCGCACCGGATGGTCAGCCGCATCGCTCTCGATCGCTACACACAGTCGCTTTATTCCGTTGCCGGCCACGCTGCGCTGGCGGCAGGCGATCCGATTGCGCTGTGCCCGCTGGCAACCACCGCTTTCAGCATCACCGAAATGCCCTTCTGGCAGCTTTCGGATGCCATGTGCTCGGCAGTGCTGGGCGATGATTTCGGCGCTTCGCAGCAATTCGACCGGTTGCGCAAGGACAAGGCGCTCGACGGCTTCGATATTGGACTCGCAGAACGGATCGCATCCGCTGCGGGCGGCGGGCGGCGGGCGGCCAACCCCGAATGGCAGGACGTGTCCGGGCTCACCGCCTGGCGTATCGGCCTCTCGTCGGCGGCCGGACTCGATGTGCCAGACAGCTTTCTGGGTGCGGCTAGTCTGGCCCAGAAGGCCTGGCTCGTGCGGCTGCCCGGACAATCTGTCGCAAGGCGGGCAACACTTGGGCCTGTCGTTGCGGCCTCCGGTGCGATCAGTTCGGCGGAGCTGAACAGGCTGTTTGCCGCCGAGGCGGCCACACTTGATCCGACGGCGTTGGCGTCCAGCCCGGGCGGCCAGCTTCGCGTGGCCAACAATACGCAGGATGCCGCCAAGCGCATCCAGGCGCTGAAAGCGCTATGGAGCCGCGCCGAGGCAGGCAGCCCCGAGCACTATGGATGGCTTGTTGCAACCGCCCTCGCGGCGGCGCGGGTGCCGCCTTCGGCCGGGTCTGTCGCAGATTCACCTGAAATTGCCGCTGCGCTGGTATCGGCCGGCTTGACGCGCGAAGCCTCAGCCTGGTGGCCCGCTTCTGCCGATCTGCCCGATGCCCAGCGTGCGCGGCTGTGGGCGCAGCTTGTTGCCATCGACCCCTCCATCCAATCCGATGACGCCTTGTTTCAGGCTTGGTTGGCAGACGCTCCGCCGCATCGCGCAGCGCTGCTGTCAGCGGGGCTGGCAGGGCTTGGCAGAAAGCCGCCGGACGATCTGCCGGCCGCCATCGACAATCTGTGGACCCGCGCGCTTGATCGTGCCGTGGCCGCGCGCCGCACGGGGGAGGTGATGCTGCTGACGGCCACTGGCCTGCAGGGCCGCTGGCGCGATGTTCCGCCAGACTATCTGCGCCGCATCGCGGCAGCGCTTTCGGCGGTCGGTCATGCGGCCGAAGCGCGCCTGATCGTCGCGGAAGCGGCTTTGCGCGGCTGAACTTTGCCAAAGCCCCGTCGGCTTCCCATATCGCCTTCTTAACCTGCAAAAAGGAATGCGCGATGACCGGCGACGACCATGCATTCACCCTGACCGAGGCGGAATGGCGCGCCTTGCTGACGCCGGAGCAATATCACGTGATGCGCGAGCATGGCACGGAGCGCGCCGGAAGCTGCGGACTGCTGCGCGAAAAGCGGGCCGGCAGCTTTGCCTGCGCCGGCTGCGGACAGCCGCTGTTCGTGGGAGATCGGAAATTCGAAAGCGGAACCGGCTGGCCGAGCTTCGACACGCCGGTGGAAGGATCGACCGAAACAACGACCGATCGCAGCTTCGGGATGGTGCGCACCGAAGTGCATTGTGCCAATTGCGGCAGCCATCTGGGCCATGTGTTTCCCGATGGCCCGCCGCCGACCGGCCTGCGCTACTGCATCAACGGCGTGGCGCTGGTCTTTCAGCCTGCCTCTGCTTCCTGATATCTGAGCGCTTCATACAGCAGCAGGGTTCCCGCCATGGCGACGTTCAGGCTATCCGCTTTTCCCAGCATCGGCATCATCACCAGCGCATCGCAGGCTGCCATCAGGGGCGGGGGCAAACCCGCCTGTTCGTTGCCGACCAGCAGGAGGGCCGGCGCCGCATAATCCGCCGCACGGAAATCCACCGCACGCGCATCCAGCGCTGCGCCGATCAGGCGGCCGCCGGTCTGCTGCTTCCAGTCCAGGAATTCGCTGGTTGAGGCCGATATCGACGCGACGGTGAAATAGGCACCCATCGAAGCGCGAACGGCTTCCACCGACGTGGGATCGGCGCTCGCATCAAGCAGGATCAGCGCACCGGCGCCCGCGGCGTCACAGGCGCGCAGCAGCGTGCCCAGATTGCCGGGATCGCGCACCTGCTCGGCAACCAGCGTCCGCGCTTCGGGGAGAAATGCTGCCAGTGACGTTTCGCGTGGTCGATAGGCGGCGGCCACTGCCTGCGGATTGTCTTTCCCGGTCACGCCGGAAAGCAGTTCGGCCGATGTTTCGATCACCGGCGCACCGGCCGCCAGCGCTGCCAGCATCAGTCGCCGCACCAGCGGATGATCGGCCTTGCCTTCGGCATAGACCAGCACGGCCGGCACCCAGCCGGCATCCAGCGCCTCGGTGCAGATGCGCAGACCTTCCGCCAGAAACAGCCCCTCGGCGCGGCGATACTTCTTTTCCCTGAGCGACCGCAGGCGCTTTAGCGTGCCGTTGGCAGCCGAGGTAACGTGCTGCACGCTCAAATCAGGTGTCCCGCTATGCAGCCGTTCACAACGGCGGCGCATTGTAGCAATGCCACAGGAACAGCGCCGCAACGCCGCGATGCGGTCTCCAGTCTTCGGCCATTGCGCGCAGCGCCTTCTCGCTTGGGCGTTCGCCGCCCGAAAACAGCCGTCCCGCCTGCACCTGCACGGCCAGGTCACCTGCCGGAAACGCATCGGCGCGGCCTTCGGCAAACAGCAGGTAAATCTCCGCCGACCAGCGCCCCAGACCGCGCACGGACGAAAGCAGCGCCACCGCTTCCTCATCGGCAAGCGGCAATGCATCCATCGGCAGGCTGCCACTCAGCACATGCGCAGCGAGGCTCTGTGCATAGCTTGCCTTCTGGCGTGACAGGCCGGCGCCGCGTAGCGCCCCAGGATCGGCTGCCATCAGCACCGCCGGATCGGCGAGATCGCCGATCTGCGCCTCCATCTTGCGCCATACGGAAGCGGCCGCAGCGGTGGAAATTTGCTGACTGACAATGGCCCGAAGCAGGGTTTCGTAACCGCGCGGCCGGATTCTCGGCTCCGGCAGGCCATGCTGCCGCCGCGCATCGGCAAACCGCGCATCGATGCGCATGAGGGCATCCATCCCTTCGGCAATCCGGCCGGCACTCAGACCCATTCCCTTGCTCCGTCCGGACAGCCGATGCCGCGCCTTGCCGCACGCACCGGCTTGCGCCTGCCGCCTCTGCCGCTATTAGGCACAATCGCCCGTCGGGGCCACCCATCCAGGAGCAATCATGCCAAAGCTAATCGTTGTCGACCGCAAGGGACAGGAAAAGGCCGTCGAAGGCGAAGCAGGGCTATCGGTCATGGAAGTGATCCGCGACAATGGCTTCGACGAACTGCTCGCGCTGTGCGGCGGCTGCTGCTCCTGTGCGACCTGTCACGTTCATGTCGATCCGGCCTTTTCCGACCAACTGCCTGCAATGAGCGAG
>JBBRKH010000090.1:0-7723 GCA_038217965.1 Sphingomonadales bacterium
ACGAAGCCGAGAGACTATGCTGCCTTCAGGAGCCGCTCGACCTCGGCCTCGAACTCAAGCACAAGCTGCTGTCCGTCCTCCGGATCAAGCCATTGCGCCATGATCGGAAACATCGCGACATGCTTGCTCATTACTGCCGCCTCGAAGGGAACAGCATCGGCCTCCCGCAACTGCCCGATCAGCGTCACCATCATGCCCCGAACATCTGCGGCGGTCAGCGGCTTTCGCTGTTCTGGTTGCGCTCGCACGGACTGCGGCACATCGCCAAACAAATCATTCATCTCGTCCACACCCTGTCACTAACAGAGCAGCCGCCCTTCAAAAAGGCCGGCACCGTAACAATCCACAACATTTTTTGCCGCTTCAGCCGTAGCGCCCGGAGCTGTCCAGCCCGGTGCGATAGCCGTGCAGGCGGGTGCTGCTCCCCGGCCAGCGCGGCACGATCGCCTTCAGGAACGGATCGGTCAGCATGTCTTCGCGAATCGCCGCAATGTCGGCGGCGCTTAGGCCCAGCGCCGGGCCGACCAATGCATCGATCCGGTCCACCTCCACTTCGATGGCTGCCTGGTGATCGGTGCCGCCAAAAAGCTGCACGATGCTGGCATGGTCCGCCCGGGTGGCGGCGTCGGGCGGGATTGCAAGGTTGAGCAGGTCGGCGCGATCGACCATCGATCCCGGACGCGCGGCGAGCGCGGACATCAGGCCACGCGCGGACTCTTCGTCGGTGATGTCGAGATAGTCATAAAGCTGGTCGGAAACCTGCAAATGCCAGCCAAAGTCGCTCCGGTTGAGCGCGTGCACGGCACTCACTTCGATCTTTTCGGCGGCGCGCCGAAAACTTTCCGACCATTCAATCTTGCCACCGCTGTCGCGAACGGCGTCGCGAAGGGGTTTCAGCGGCAGCCGCGCCAGTTCGGCCAGCATCTGCTCTTCGGTGCGCAGCGCATTGGCACAGGCTTCCACAAAGGTCGGGCGCAGGGCTTCGAGCGGTTGCGCCGCCAGCACCAATGTTTCGTTCCATGGGAGGAGACGGAGGTTGCGAGGCTGCGCTTCTCCCCGCATGAGATTGAGGTATGTCGCACGAGCGGCGATGGCGAAGTAAAATCGATAAACTCGAGAGATGAAGAGTAGATCAAAAGGTACGTCAACGAGATCGGCGCGGGGTGCAAAAATTGTGGCCGTGTCTGTGAACGCAATTTTGCGGGGATCGAAGGAAACTGCATTCGGACAGGTTGCTATTCTTGCGACGGCCCACATTCTCTCGGGCAGGATGTCAATAAATTCGAAAAGATAGCGGTTTCTGGCGGCGCCGATATTCACGCCCGTATCTTGAGGCTCGCCGAAAATTCCACCGGACAGGATGTTCTCGGCCTTATAGGTCGTGTGACCGGCACCTGGAACAGCATACTCCTTCCGCCCGGCGAAGACGATCCCACGCGAAATCATTCCGCGCCGCTCCCATCGATCCAGTTCGTGCGTCGGTTCGGTCAAGCTCGTACGCCCCCGATCAGTGCCCGAACTTTTGAACCAGTATGTCTGAAGTGCTGAGGCCAACTTGTCATTTGCTTGCAGCTTGGCAAGAATCGCCCTTCGTGCAAGCGTCAGTCGCGTCATGATCCGCCCATCGGGCGTGAAGATATCGGCATAGTCCGCCGTCATCGTTTGCGCATCGGCAATGCGGAACGTCGGGCGCTTGCCGCCTTCGTGGAAATCGATGATGCCCTTGTCCGCCAGCCGGATGGTCACCCGGTCGGGTTCCCAGCGCGCGCGGTTGCGCGACGCCATCGCCTCCCACTGCGGCTTTCGCGTGGCCGAAGCAGCGGCAGTCCGCGCGTCCAGCCAAAGTTGCAGCCGCGCCGCCCGCACCTGCAGCCGCCGCACCGGATCGGCGGGAAGCGGCGTCTCGGTGGCCAGCAACTCCTGAGCAATCGGCAGACGCGGCGGTCGCGCCTCCACGATCAGCAGCATCGGCAGCACGTCCGCATCGAACACATGCCGCCAGATCACTTCCAGATCGACGATTTCCGTGATCGTCCAGCGGCCATCGGGTGCCAGCAGCCGCCGTAGCGCCGCATTCTCGTTGGTGCCGCACAGCGCCAGCGGCAGCACATAGCCCATACGCCCGGCGCCCTCGCCCCACCGATTGGGCTGGCGGCACCAGTCAGACAGCGCCCGATAGACGAACAGCGCATACAGATTGGCTTCGGCGGAAATCCCGGGCCAGCGCTTGCCGCCACCCACAAATGAGCGACCCTGCTCGAAATACTGCCGGGTGGCCGGGCTCACCTCGCCGCCGCGTTCGGGGCGGACATAGGGCGGGTTGCCGCCGACGCCGCCATAGGCATGGCCGTCAAGCTCCGCCCAGCGGCCAGGCAGTCCTTGCTCCGCATCATATGCCACGATGCTGCTGGCCTTCTCGCTGATCGCAATATCGGGGAAATCCTCGGCCGCCAGCAGCTCGTCGCGAAAAACAAGGATGTGCCACAGCAGCTGAATCTGCGTGAGCACTGCCGAAAACGTGTTGAGATCATTGCCTGCCAGCCGTTGCAGCGCGGCAACAGCCTGTGCGTAGCTGCCGATGCCGCGATCGACATCCTCGCCAGCGGCCTGCTGAAAGCGTTCGATCAGGAAGGTTCCGCTGCCGCAAGCGGGATCGAGAAAGCGGTCTTCCGGCGCGAGGTCCAGCCGGTCGACGATGTAGCGCGCAATAGACGGCGGGGTATAATATTCGCCGAACTTCTTGCGCTGGTCGCGATCAAGGAACCGGTCGTAAATTCCGGTGAGGATATCCCCTTTCACCGTGGTGAAATCATAGCGCGAAAGCTGGAACATCGCCCACTCCACGGCGGCCGACAGCCGCGCGTCATGCGCGTCGAACACCCAGTCCAGTTCGGTCTCGTCGAAAGCGGCCGCATAAAGCGCCTGCGCCTTTTCGTAGGCGAGCTTCAGCAGGCGGGTATAGCCCAGTTCGAATATCTCGCGCAGTTGCTGGAACGCTTTCACGCCGCCGTTGCACAGATAGCGGTGCTTGCCGAAGAAACGATGATCCTCGAAAAAGCGGATCAGCAGGATGCGCGCCAGCACGAGGTTCGCCGTTTCGGTCGCGAACATTTCCAGCGCCTGGCGCTCGCCGGCTGCATCAGTCTTCACACTGATACGCGCGCGGAACTGCGGCCAGCCGACGATTGCCAGCCGGGCGATGCTGCCCGCCTTGCGCAGTCGGCGATTGAGCCGTGCAACATCGGCGCCGTATCCGCGCTGCTCCAGCCGGGGGTGCGCCTTGATAGTCAGCGAATGGGCATCGAATTCATAAGGGCCATACTCTGTTTCGAACGTCGCGACCGCCATGTCGATCGCCTGCACCTGGCCCTGCACCGATTGCAGCGTGTGCAGCGTCGCTTCCTGCAATCCGCGGGTCGTGTCGCGAAGGGTTGCATAGAAATTCCGCCGCGCAACCAGAACCCGGTTGATAACGCGCTTCGGGGCGCCGTCCGGAGCGATCAGCTTCTCGGTTGCGATCAGCGAAATATCACCTTCGCGGAACCGGCGCAGCCGGTCCGGCACACCGGCCACGTCGCTGTGCATCCCGGTAAATTTGTGGCGAAACGCCTCCTCGTCTTCGGCATGAAAGCTGAACTCGATGTCGTTCACGGCGTTATAGTCACCGCTCATGACAGGCCGCGCTACAAACAGCGACGGGTTGACCATCACGAACCATGCGGTGTTAGGCGTGACATACTTCGACTTTTCAGCAAACAGCGCCTCGCGTGAGTCAGCGTTGGCGAGGCTCGTGCGGCCATCTTTGGCCTCCACCACGATCCAGTCGATTTCGTGCGCCCGCCCGTTGGCCAGAATCAGACCACTGGGCGCCCTGCACGCCAAATCAGGCCGCCCGGCATCGCCCGCTGTGTCGACGAAAACCTGGTTGCCACGATAGCCCAGAAAATGGACGAACAGCTGGAACAGGTGCGGATACATGCTCGCTTCCTGCCCGTTGCGCGTGTCGGCAATGGTTGAAGCGATTTCCGCGAAGTCGATGCTGTTCCCAGGCCGTCGCGCCACATTCCCTCCCTGTCACGCAACGGCTACCCGGTGAAGGCAAATGATACAACCGATGCTTCCTGACCGCCCGCTGGGCTGCTTATGAGGCCCTTTCCCTTCACCCATAATTAAAGCTAACCCCCACCCGTTCGCCCTTCGCCGGCCCTGCCGCCACCTCATGCCGCAGCCAGCTTTCCCAGAGCAGCACGGCTCCCGCCGTTGGCTGCACATACACGAAGCTGCGCGCATCCTCCGGCGCGTCTGTCGTTCTTGGTGGGGCGGCCATCATCAGGGGGAGGCGGGGGTCTTCCAGTTTCAGGGGGCCGGCGCCTTCGGGGGCGGTGATATAGACGGTGCCGGAGATGATGCTGTTCGGGTGGATATGCCCGCTGTGGACGCCGCCGGGCTTCAGGACATTCACCCACAGGCTGTCGAGCTTCAGCTTGCGGCCGCGCAGGTCCATGTGGCTGAGCGCGGCGAAGCGTTTCACATGGCCGTCCAGCGCGCGTTTCAGGTCTGCGAACGCCGGGTCGCGGGTTGGCAGGTCGTTCAGCGAGGCATAGCTGGTGTAGCCGGGATAGCCATTTGCCTTCGCCCATTGCCGCCCGGCGCGGTCGTCTCGCGCCAGGGTGGCGATGCTGTGCGCCAGCTCGGCCAGTAGCGCCGGATCATCCAGCACGCCTTCATACAGGCGCGTTGCAAACAGCGTGCGAACGCTCACCCCAGCACGGCCCGCACCCGGGCTTGCAAGTCCGCCTCGGGCCGCGCGCCGTAATGCTCGATCACTTCGGCCGCCGCGATGGTGCCCATCACCGCGCTTTCGCGCAAATCCCGCCCGCTGGTGAAGCCGGCGAGGAAGCCCGCGGCAAACAGATCGCCGGCGCCGGTCGTGTCCAGCACGCGGGCGGCCGGCTGGATCGGCACGCTGTGTCGCTCCGCGCCTTGCACCACCACGGCGCCTTTGGCAGAGCGGGTGACGACGGCGAGCGGAACGATGGCCGCAAGCCCGTCGATCGCGACCTGGATATCGTCGGTTTCGAACAGCGCCATCGCCTCGTTTTCGTTGGCAAACACCAGATCGAGCGAGCCATCCCGCATCAGCCCCAGGAAATCCGCCCGGTGCCCCGCCACGCAAAACACATCCGAAAGCGTCATCGCAACGGTGCGATCGGCAGCATGGGCAATGGCGATGGCCTTTTTCAAGGCACGGATCGGCGCCGGCGGGTCCCACAGATAGCCCTCAAGATAGGTCACCTTGGCGGCCGCCACCCGCGCTTCGTCGATATCGGCCTCGTCCAGTTCCTGACAGCTGCCAAGAAATGTGCTCATCGTCCGCTGCGCATCGGGGGACACCACGATCAGGCATTGCGCCGTCGGCACTGCGCCCACCATCGGCGCGGTGCGATAATCGACGCCCACGGCGCGGATATCGTGCTGGAAAACCCGGCCCAGCTGATCGTCGGTCACCCGGCCGATGAAGCCGGCCCTGCCGCCGAGTGCGGCGACTCCGGCGGTGGTGTTGGCGGCAGAGCCGCCGGAAATCTCCCGCCCCGGGCCCATCCTTGCATAAAGCGCGGCCGCGTGTTCGGCGGAAATCAGCCGCATGGAGCCTTTCGGGATGCCGTTGTCGGCCAGAAATTCATCGCTCTGTGTGGTGATCACATCGACAATGGCATTGCCCACCGCCAGCACATCAAGTTGGTCAGCCAAGTTTGTCCCATTTCTGTTTCACGCAAGATGAAGGCGATCGAAGGCAGGCAGCTAGCATCGCGTGCCACCCGGCGCTAGACGGGCTTCATGCGCATTCTCGTTCCCTGCATTGCAATGGTCCTGCTGTCTGGCTGTGCCACGACCAGGCTGCCGGTGGCATCGGCACCGCCGCCGGCCCCCGGCATGGAGGTTCTGCTGGGCAGGCCCATGGATTCGGCCATTGCGATGCTGGGGGCTGCCTCGCTCGATCGACGCGAGGGCATCGCCCGCCAGCTGCAGTTCGCCGGCGCCTGCATCCTCGATCTTTTCTACTATCCAAAGCAAGGTGTCGGCACTGTCGCCACCTATGCGGAGGCGCGTCTGCCGGACGGGCGCGCGTTTCCGCCGGGCGAGTGCCTGTCGCTGCTCACCCGATCGAAGCCAGCCGGCTGAGCGCCCAGCCGGCGGCTTCGGCCACCACCGGATCCGGATCATCGGCAAGGCGCCGCACCGGGGCAGCAAGCGCTGCAAGGCCACTGTTGCCGGCGGCATACAGGCAGTTGCGCACAAAGCGGTTGCGGCCGATCCGCTTGACAGGCGAACCGGAAAACAGCGCCCGGAAGGCGGCATCGTCGAGCGCCAGAAAATCTGCCAGCAGAGGCGCCGCCAGCTCGCCGCGCGGCAGCAAGGCCGGCTCCGCGGGCGCGGTTGCAAAGCGGTTCCACGGGCAGGCGTCCAGGCAATCGTCACAGCCATAGATGCGGTTGCCCAGCGCTGCGCGGAATTCCGGCGCAATCGCGCCCTTGTGCTCGATGGTGAGGTAGGAAATGCAGCGCCGCGCATCCAGCGCGTAGGGTGCGATGATGGCCTGCGTGGGGCAGGCGGCAATGCAGGCCGTGCAGCTTCCGCAGGCGCCGATTGCTCCCTGTTCTCGAAGCGGCGGCAGCTCGGCGGTGGTGTAGATCGCGCCCAGAAACAGCCAGTTGCCATGCTTGCGCGAAATCAGGTTGGTGTGCTTGCCCTGCCAGCCAAGCCCTGCGGCTTGTGCAAGCGCCTTCTCCATCACCGGGGCGGTATCCACAAACACCTTGACGTCCGCGTCGGTTGCAGACGCCAGCCAGCCGGCAAGCTGCTTCAGCTTCGGCTTCACCACATCATGATAATCCTTGCCCATCGCATAGACGGATATCGTCGCCAGCTCCGGCCGCGAGAGATTGCGCGAGGGCGCCAGCGGCGGCGTGTAGGGCAAGCCCAGCATCACCACCGATCGCACGTCCGGCCACAGCCCCTGCGGACTGGCTCGCCGCTCCTCAGTGTCTGCCATCCACAGCATTTCGCCGTGCCGCCCTTGTGCCAGCCACTCGCGCAGGCGGGCTTTGGCGAGAGGTGCATCGCCCGCCGCGCACACGCCGGCGGCGACAAACCCCAGATCATACGCCTGGCGTTTCAGCTGGTCAGAAATCGAGCTTGTCATAATCCGCCGGCGGCCGGATGCCCTCCATCCGGTCTGCCAGCAGCTGCCGGAAGGTGGGCCGCGATTTCAGCGCCGAATACCATATCTTGGCCTGACCATGTCCGCCCCAATCGATTCCGCCGAGATAGTCGGCCACGGAAATCTGCGCGGCGGCCTGGATGTCTGCAAAGCCGAAGGTCGGCCCCGCCAGCCATCGGTTCTCGTCCAGCAGATCATCGATATATTGCAGATGCAGCTCGGCCGCCCGGTTGGCGTCGCGGATGGCGATGCCGTTCGGCGCCGCATGGGCGACGATCCGCTTCCACATCCGCTCGTGCAGCAGCGGCGCAGACACTTCAGCGAAGAATTTCTGCGCAAACCATGCCGCCAGGCGGCGCGCTTCCGCGCGCTCTGCAGCGCCCGCACCCAGCAATGGTGCCCGCTGCACCGTTTCGTCGAAATACTCCAGGATCGCCGAACTTTCCGCCAGAGTGATCGTGCCATTCTCCAGCACCGGCGTCTGGATGGCCGGATTCAGCC
>JBBRKH010000091.1:0-7704 GCA_038217965.1 Sphingomonadales bacterium
CTGCTGCAAGGAAGGCAAAGAAGAAGCCTGTAGCCCAGACCAGCGCGGAAATGCCCAGCATCACGCCACTCACGCGCCGCAGCCTGGCACAGGCTTTCGCCTGAACCGGGTCTATGGGGCAGGGCAGATACCTGGCCCGCCAGTGCAAAACACCGGCCAGCATGAGCAAAATACCAGATCCTGCAAATAGCCAGATCTTGTATTTCGAAAGGGCAATCAACCAGGGCGCCGCGCTGGCAAAGCCGGCAAGACTGGCGCCTAGACCAAGTGTCACCAGCAAAGCCGGAAGTGCGCAGCACAACAGGGTGGAGGTGCTGGCGAACAGGCTCAACGTTGGTGCCGCAGTGTCTCGCCAGCCCAAAGTCCGCTCGCTCATGACTTTGGTGTCCGGGCGATCGCGGTCACGGAATAACCGGATTCGACGATGAGCTTTTTCAGCGCCGGATCATCCAGCGTGGCACCGGGCTTCATGGCGAGATGCACCTCGCCCTTGTCCAGATCGACATGCACGCCAGCAACATCGGTGCGCTTTTTCATCATGGCTTCAATAGACCGGGCGCAGAAGTCGCACACCAGCCCATTCACTTTTACGGTGACGGTTTCGGCATAGGGGGCTGCTGCAAGTGGAGATGCCAGCAGCATGGCCAGCGCAACTGTCGTGGTTTTCAGGATTGTCATGTAATGGTCCTTTCAGAATCGGAATGTGGAGTTGAGAATAAGTCCGCCGCGATCGGTGACGCCGGCCTCGACAAGCATGGTGCGGTAAAAGATGCGGGCAACCAGCCCCGGCTGGATGGAATCGGCGGTTGTGGAATCGCGCATCACTTGGCCGAACAGCCAGAGATGAATATCGCCATAATCCCCAACCCAGGGTGCAAAACCGGCGCGAATCATCTGCATGTCGCCGGTTTCTATCCTTTCGGCATAGGTAAGCCGCGCCATTCCCATCAGCATGAAGCGTCGCGTTTCCCAATCTGCCTGAATTTCGGCAAAGCCGCCGGGATTGGGGGTTTTGCCATCCTCCCAGGCGGCTCCAAGCATGCCTGAAAGATAGATGTTTGCCTGCGCGCCAGGCATGTTCCAGCGCTTTGCCAGCCAGCTTCCTTGCGCGCCGGCCATAGACCAGCCGCTGTCTCGCATGGTCAGCGCTCTTGCGCCTACCGACCAGCTTCGGTTGGGGGTGTAGTGGATTAACAGCGAGCCCATCATCGGGTCTAGCTCCTGTATGGCTGTCAAGCCGCCGGGATAGGATACCGGCCGTGCTGCCACGCTGGCTGACGCCAGTGCGACGATGGCCGCAACTGCGACCTTTACTGTTATCATGCTGAATTGTCCTTGGCTGATAGGGATTCGGCTGCCGGAACCGGCAACCGAAGACAGCGTCAGGACTTTGGAGGGCGCTCGGAAGCGGCGGCCATTGCAGACACCGGCCGGGCCTTTGGCGACGCATCAAGCACAGCGCGATAAAATGCGGAAGCATGCGAATCCGGCGCCGCAAAGAAAGCCCCCACCATCGTGCAATGGCCATCGCAGCCATTGGGGCAGCAATCAGCCTTTTCAGAGTTGTGACTGGCAGGTTTTGGGCTTGCAGACTCGCCGGCGGTGCTTTCATGGCAGGGTGCCGCATCCGCCTGCGCGGCAATCTGCGTTTTTGCCTGCCCGTGCGAGGTAGCCGGTGCATGCGCCAGAGCGGACTCGTGCAATCCAGCCCCGAGAAGGGCAACAAGGGCAAAAACTGCCAGTAGATTGCGCAGCCTGTGCATACTGTCGCCCATAGCGCAGGCGGACCACTCGCACAAACCCCTGCATCGCGCTCTGGCGGGCGCGTGACAGACCCCTTGCTTATTGACCGCGGCGACGGCGTGCGGCTTGCTTTTGCGCACCTGCCGGGAAGTGCGCCAACTCTTGTGTTCCTGCCTGGCTACATGTCTCACATGCAGGGCACAAAGGCGGTGGCCCTGGAGGCGTTTGCAAGAGGCACCGGTAGGGCGTGTCTTGAGGAACCATCGCGATAGTCCGGCGTTGCACAGTAGCAGTGCAATTTTTTTGAGCCGTCGATGGTTGGTCAAGGTCCCAAAGCAGCATCCGATTGGTCGAGACTTGCGGCCTGTGCCGTTGTGGGGGAAGCAGTCGTGTCAGTATTTTTCGGCGCAAGCAACTTGGGCAGACGTCGATCGTCGATTTTGCCGACGGACAATTTCGTGTCACCGTGTCATCGGCGTCTTTGGCCAATTGCAATATTTCGCCGCCTGCAAGATATTGCCGCCGGACCGCAAGCTCGGCAGTCGTCAGGCAACCGATCCCCGCCGGCGCGGCTATCGCTATGCTGACCAGACGCCTGCGCCCCCAACGTGCTTTGGAAGGGTCGTTGTGGCGGGATACCGCGCCGATCCGCGACGAGATTTTCGGAGCCGAGCGTCTCGAGCAGCACGCGGCCTCCCTCGCTGCTGTGCAGACGGTAACGGCGCAGCCGCCGAGGGTGCCGGGCCTCAGTGATCGGCTCGACGACAACGCCGTCGTACTCCTTGCCGCCTACCGCGCCAGCGCCGCCGAGCTCGAGAACAATCGCGATGTGGTGCCGGCGGCCGAGTGGCTGCTCGACAATTACCATCTCGTCGAAGCCCAGATCCGCGAAATCCGCGAGGATTTGCCTCCCGGTTATTACCGCGAGTTGCCCAAGCTCGCCACGGGGCCCTTTGCCGGCTATCCGCGCGTCTTCGGGCTGGCGTGGGCGTTCGTCGCCCATACCGACAGCCATTTCGACCCCGATACGCTAAAAAGCTTCATCGCCGCGTATCAGCGGGTGCAGCCGCTCGGTATCGGCGAGCTCTGGGCCGTGGCGATCACGCTGCGCATCGTGCTGATCGAAAACCTGCGACGGTTGACCGACCGGATCACGCTTGGCCTCATCGAGCGCACCGAGGCTGCGGCGCTGGCCAGCCGGCTCATCGGCGAAGGCGCGTTGCGGTCGGCGCTCGATGCCGATCTCGCCGCACGTGCCGAGGCGCCGCTGTCGGAATTGTTTGCGGCCGAACTGGCGAAGTTGCTGCACGACCAGGACCCGATGACGACCCCCGCGCTGGCCTGGCTGAGCGATCGACTGGCAGCGCAGGGCAGTACGATCGACGAGGTCGTGCGGCATAGCCAGCAGCGGCTGGGGGCATCCAACGTCTCGGTTCGCAATGTTATCACGAGCATGCGGCTGATTTCGGATGTCGACTGGGGCGACCTGTTCGAAAGCATCAGCCTCGTCGACGCTGCATTGAACACCGACAGCGGGTTCGCAGCCATGGATTTCGCCAGCCGCAATCTCTACCGCGATGCGGTCGAGCGCCTGGCGCGCAATTCCCCTGCATCAGAACTCGATATTGCGCACGCTGCGCTGGCGGCGGCGCGACAGGCGGCCAGCGATGGCCCCGCGTCGGATCCGGGGTATCACCTGGTCGGGGCCGGGCGCCCTCGGCTGGAACGGACAGTCGGTTTTCGCCCGCCAATGCGTCTGCGCTTGGCGCGAGGAGCGATCGCGTGCGGCCTTACCGGCTACAGCGCCGGCATCGCGCTGACGACGGCGGCGCTGCTGACCCTCGCGCTCTGGAGCATTGCCGCACCGCCCTCCTGGCTGCTGCTGCTGTTCGCCCTGGCAGCGCTGCTGCCCGCCAGCGAGGTTGCGACGGCGCTGGTCAACCGCGCTGTCGCGGCAGGCGTCGGCGCGAGAACGCTGCCGGGGCTCGAGCTCGTCACGGGCGTACCAACGGCGCTAAGGACACTCGTGGCGGTCCCGACCCTGTTGACCAGCGAAGCGGATCTTCTCGAGCAAATCGAGCGGCTGGAAGTCCATCACCTGTCGGGCAGCGGCGGCGACCTGTCGTTCGTGCTTGTCCTCGACGGGGTCGATGCGGCAACGGAGGTGCTGGCGGCCGATGCACCGCTGCTTGCACTGGCGGCGACTTCGATCGATCGGCTCAACGCCCGTCATGGCGCGGGTCCGGCGGGCCGGCGCTTCTGGCTGCTGTACCGGCGCCGCGTCTTCAGCCCCGGTGAGAATTGCTGGATGGGCTGGGAACGCAAGCGCGGCAAGCTCCACGAAATGAACCGGCTGCTCCGCGGTGCGACCGATACCGGCTTCATTCCCGTCGCAGGCCACCAACCTGAACTGCCAGCGGGCGTCCGCTACGTCATCACTCTCGATGCCGACACCCGGATGCCGCGTGATGTGGCAGTGCGACTTGTCGGCAAGATGGCCCATCCGCTCAATCGGCCGCAGTTCAGCCCCGACGGGCAGCGGATCACCGGCGGGTATGCGATCCTCCAACCCCGGGTGACGCCGTCACTCAATCTGGGCAACACGGGCTCGCTTTTTCAGAAAATCTCGTCGGGGCCGGCGGGCATCGACCCCTATGCCGCCGCGAGCTCGGACGTTTATCAGGATCTGTTCGGCGAAGGATCGTTCACCGGCAAGGGTATCTACGATGTCGACGCCTTTGAAGCAGCGCTCGCCGGTCGCGTGCCCGACGGCACGTTGCTTAGCCATGATCTGTTCGAGGGCGTGTTCGCGCGCGCGGGCCTCGCTTCGGACATCGAGTTCGTCGAGGATTTTCCGGCCCGCTATGACGTGGCAGCGCGGCGCCAGCACCGCTGGACGCGCGGTGACTGGCAGCTGGCGCCGTGGGTGTTCGCTCACTGGAGCGGACCGCAAGCGCTGACACCGCTCGGGCGCTGGAAAATGGCCGACAACCTGCGCCGGTCGCTGCTCGCGCCCGCGACCGTGCTGGCTTTCGTGATCGCTTGCCTGCTGCCGAACGGGCATTCGTGGCCCGCCGCCGCCTGGCTGTTTGCAGCGATCGCCATCCCGACGCTGTTGCCCGTCGTCTTTGCCGTCATCCCTCGCCGTCGCGGGATTCCCCTGCGCAACCATTTTATGGCGCTGGCCGGGGATCTCTGGCTCGCGACGCAGCAGACCGGATTTGCAGCGATCACCCTCGCCGATCGCGCCTGGCGGATGGGCGATGCGATCGTGCGCACCCTGTGGCGACTGCTGGTCAGCCGCCGCCACCTGCTGGAATGGACGACCGCCGCGCAGGCGGCGCGGCGGCCACGGCTCGACCCGAAAGACAGCTATCGCGACATGGCCGGCGGCCTCGCACTGGCGGTGTTGCTGCTGCTTGGCGCACCCTGGCTGGCCGCGGGCGGCGCTGCGCTGGCGATCACGCTGGCGCTGATGTGGATGGCGGCGCCGGCCGCGGCATGGGCCGCCAGCCGGCCGCCCCGGGAACGCGAAGAGCGGGCGCTGGCCGCCGATGACGCAACAAGCCTGCGGCGCATCGCGCGGCGCACATGGCGATTTTTCGAAGCCTTCGTGACACCGCTCGACAATCATCTGCCGCCCGACAATTTCCAGGCCGCGCCCCAGCCCGTTATCGCCCACCGCACGTCGCCGACGAACATGGGGCTGTATCTGCTGTCGGTCGTGGCGGCGCGCGACTTCGGCTGGATCGGCACGCTCGACGCGGTGGAGCGGCTGGAAGCGACGCTGGCCACGATGGCGCGGTTGCCGCGCTATCGCGGCCATTTTTTCAACTGGTACGACACCAGCGACCTGCGCGTTCTCGATCCTGCCTATGTGTCCTCGGTCGACAGCGGCAACCTTGCGGGGCATCTGATCGCGCTTGCCAATGCCTGCGAGCTGTGGCGGGACGCGCCGGCATCACCGCATGCCCGGTCGGGTGTCGGCGACGCCCTCGATCTCGCTTGCGAGGCGCTCGCCGAACGGCCTCTCTCACAACAT
The DNA here is from genome assembly GCA_038217965.1 of Sphingomonadales bacterium. Classification (GTDB taxonomy): domain Bacteria; phylum Pseudomonadota; class Alphaproteobacteria; order Sphingomonadales; family Sphingomonadaceae; genus Sandaracinobacteroides. The sequence goes on from JBBRKH010000091.1 coordinate 5,786, forward strand.
GGCGTTGCCCGGCCGCTTGGCGATATCGCCCGCCAGCTTACCGACGGAGAACCGCTCGCTGCCGTCGCGCAAGCAGCCACGGCCGCCGCCATACTGGTGCCCGACGACGCCGAGGACCTGCGTTTCTGGCTGGCAGCGATCGCATCGAGCGTTGGCAGCCATGGTCGCGACGCCGCCGCCGTCGCCGACCCAGCGGTCCGCCTCGTGGTGCGCCTGCAGCAGGTGGCGGATACCGCCCGCACAATGGCGCTGGCGATGGAGTTCGGCTTCCTCTTCGACCCGGATCGCAAGCTCCTGTCGATAGGGTATTCGCTCAACGCCAACGTGCTGGACGGCAGCTGCTACGATCTCCTCGCTTCGGAGGCGCGGCTGGCAAGCCTGTTCGCGATCGCCAAGGGCGATGTGCCGACGTCGCACTGGTTTCATCTCGGGCGCCTCGCGACGCCGCTCGGACGGGCATCGGCGCTGATTTCCTGGTCGGGATCGATGTTCGAATATCTGATGCCGTCGCTGGTGATGCGCGCCCCCGAAGGCAGCCTGCTCGAACAGACCAATCGCCTCATCGTCGAGCGGCAGCGCGGGTATGCACAATCGCTTGGCGTGCCATGGGGCATATCCGAATCGGGCTACAACGCTCGCGACCTCGAATTGACTTATCAATATTCGAACTTCGGAGTGCCGGGTCTCGGGCTGAAACGCGGACTGTCCGAAAATCTCGTCATCGCGCCCTACGCCACCGGGCTTGCCGCGATGATCGATGCCGGCGCGGCGGTCCGCAACTATGCAGCGCTCGCCGAGCTTGGCGCGCTGGGGCGATACGGGTTTTTCGAGGCGCTCGATTTCACCCGCAGCCGCCTGAAGGACGGTGCCAAGGTCGCCGTCGTCCGCAACTTCATGGCGCACCACCAGGGCATGACGATCGTTGCCATCGGCAACGCGCTGCATGACGGTCGGATGCGCAGCTATTTCCACCGCGAGCCGATGATCGAATCCTGCGCGCTGCTCCTCCAGGAGCGGATGCCGCGCGACATTGCAGTCGCTCATCCCCGCGCCGAAGAAGTCAGGAGGGCCGCCGTCGAGGCAATCTCGCGCGCCCCGGCCGTGCGCTGCCCGTCACCCGTTGATGGCGGACCTCCCGTCACCCACCTGCTTGCAAACGACAGCTACGCGGTGATGCTCACCGCCACCGGCGCCGGATACAGTCGCTGGCAGGATCTCGCCATCACCCGCTGGCGTGAGGACGTGACTCGCGACGACTGGGGCAGCTTTATCGTCATGCGCGATGTTGCTGGAGGCTCGGCATGGAGCGCGACGGCCAAGCCGATCGGCATCGCCGCCGACGCGGACACGGTCGTCTTCGCCGAACACCATGCGACGTTCGTCAGGCGTCACGGCACGATGACGACTACGACCGAGGTGATGATTTCGGGCGATGGAGCCGGCGAAGTCCGCCGCGTGACGCTGGCCAATGCCGGCCGCCGGACCCGCGTTGTCGAGGCCACATCGTTTGCCGAACTGGTGCTGACCACCACTGCTGCCGACATCGCTCACCCGGCGTTTGCCAAGATGTTCGTCGAGACCGAGTTTCTGGCCGAAGCCGGCGCGCTGATCGCGCGGCGCCGGCCGCGCGGCCCCGGCGAGCCCCCGATATGGGCGGCGCACCTTTGCGTTGTCGAGGGCGAGTCCGTTGGTGATCAAAGCCACGAAACCGATCGCGCGCGCTTCATCGGGCGCGGTCGCGACCTTGCCGGCGCGGCGGCTTTCGTCGCCGGTTCGCAGCTGTCGAACACCGTCGGCACCGTACTCGATCCGGTGTTCGCACTGCGCCAGCAGGTCCGTATCCCGCCGGGGAAATTCGCCCGGCTGGCGTTCTGGACGCTTGTGGCTGCGTCGCGCGATGAACTTCTCGAAAGCATAGC